>JACQWW010000011.1 GCA_016209025.1 Elusimicrobiota bacterium
AAAACACCAGAGCCGCGAGGGCCAGCTTCGGGCTGATCGTCAAAGCCGTGGCCACGATAAACGTATTGCTGATGAGATTGCCGATAATGGGCAAGATGCCGACGATGAACGTGGCCGGAACCAAAAAATGGATGTAGGGAAATCCCGTGACAACCAGAAAAATAGCTGTGGCCGTGGTATTGATCAAAGAAATAATGACCTGCGCCCCGATCACCTTCTCAAAACCCTCCATCAGCCCGCGGGCGCGCCTATTGAAATCCTTGCGAATCGCGTCGAAAAGATTGGCCTGGTAGCTCTCATCGCGATCCGCGAAGAAACAAAGGACCGCGACGAACATGCCGGCCAGAATATGAAAGATTCTTTTGGACAAAAGGCCGCTGACTTTTGTAATTTCCCCGGCATGTCCCTTAATGGCGCCGATGATCACTTCGCGCAATTCCTGAATGCTGTCGAAGGGAAGACTCACATTGTGGCGCTGGGCAATTTCAATGACCGCCGGAGTGGCATCGGTCACGATTTGAGGGATGGTCGAAATGGTTTGGCGGAGAAAATAAACCAGCAGCCAAACCACGCCCGTCGCGATGACCAAAAAAATCAAAAGCGAAAACCAACGGCTTAAGGTTTTCGCCATGCGCCGCGAAAGTTTCTGATTGGCATAGTCGAGGATCATGTAGGAAAATAATCCCGCCAGAAGCGGCCCGCCTAAATGCATGGCGACAATGCCCACAATAACGCCGCCGAAAAGTCCGTAGGAAACTTTCTGGGATCTCGTCATAGTTATGCCCGCTTTTGTCCGGTCGCCATAATAATATCTTTAAGATACCTTTTTTAAAATTAAGTTTAATCAATATACGATGACTGCGTTTTTATTGCGGCGGCTGGCTTCCATACCATTGGTCCTATTGGGACTTTCTATTCTGATTTTTACGTTGCTTCAGCAATTGTCGCCGGAGATGCGCGCTTCGCTTTACGTCAAAGACCCAAGGCAGTTGTCCCAGCTTGAAGAAATTATCGAGACCTATCATCTTCGCGCTCCCATACACGTTCAATATCTTACCTGGCTCAAAGAGGTTCTGAAAGGAAACCTCGGCTGGTCCGAAACAGCTAAGATGCCGGTTTTTGAATCGCTCAAAGCGTATTTTCCGGCGACCCTGGAACTTACCGTCATTTCTTTCGCCATGACGCTTTTTTTGGGCTTATGGCTTGGGACTATTTCCGCGGTTCATAAAGACAAAATTATTGACCACGTTGCCCGTTTTATTTCAATTACCGGAACTTCTTTTCCCACTTTTGTGGTCGGGCTTGTCCTTATGATGGTCTTTTACGGCAAATTCGGCATTTTGCCGCCTGGCCGGGCCTCGCTTGAAACCCAGCTTCTTTTGGGCACGCCGGAGTTTAAATCCTATACCGGGCTTTTGCTTCTAGATGGACTATTAAACGGCAAGCTTGCCGTTTTCTGGGACGGCCTCAAACATATAATCTTGCCGGCCTTGACTCTGACCTACGTCGAAGTCGCCATTCTCATGCGCGTCACCCGATCTTGCATGCTGGAGGAATTGGGCAAAGATTACGTAAGAACGGCCCGGGCCAAAGGCCTGGAAGAATCCGTGGTCATTAAAAAACACGCCAGAAAAAACGCCTTGATTCCGGTTATCACCGTTTCCTCGATACTCTTTGTGGCCCTGTTGGGCGGCGTGGCTATAACGGAAACGGTTTTTGACTATCCCGGCATAGGCCGCTGGGGCTTAAACGCCGCGCAGCAGTTAGATATTCCCGGAGTCCTGGGCTTTGCCAGCCTCTCGGCAGTTCTTTTTGTGATAGGCAACACCTTGACAGATATTCTCTATGCCATAGTGGACCCACGCATTCGAATATAATGACACGGAGACACGGAGACACGGAGACACGGAGATTAAAAAAGAAATATTCTTTTTGTCCCCGCGTCTCCCCATCGCCGCGTCGCCGCGTCTTTCCCTGATATGTGGCGCCGTCTTAAAACAAATCCTCTTTCGCTTGTCGGCCTTGGCTTGATTGTCTTTTTTGCCCTATTGGCCATTTTGGCGCCCTTTATCGCCAAGCCGTCTGCGAATGCCAGAAGCCCTTACTTTATCCCGCAGGAATCATTCGCGGTTGATCCTAAACCGCCGCGGCCCGGCCATCCTTTCGGAACAAGCCAGGAATCATACGACCTTTTCTACGGCATTGTCTGGGGAAGCCGCACCGCCTTTAAAGTCGGGTTGACCGTGGTCGGCATTTCGCTTTTAATCGGCATCCTCGTCGGCAGTCTGGCGGGTTATTACGGAGGCTGGACCGATGAAATTTTAATGCGATTCGTGGATATTATTCTGGCTTTCCCGAGTTTTGTCCTGGCCGTGGTTATCGTCGCGATTTTGGAACCGGGCTTAAGCAAGGTTATGACCGCCCTGGCCGCGGTTTCCTGGCCGTCTTATGCCAGGCTTTTGAGGGGGGAAATCCTGACGGTAAAACAGCAAAATTACGTGGAAGCAGCCAGGGCGCTCGGAGCCTCAAGCGCCAGGCTTCTTGCAAAGCACATCCTGCCCAATGCCATTTATCCCCTAATAATCATCGCCTCAATGACCATGGGCCATGTGGTTATTACCGCCGCGGCATTCAGCTTCGTGGGACTCGGCGCCCCTTCCGGCTATGCCGACTGGGGACAGCTCATCAGCCTGTCGCGCAATTGGATTATCGGCACGGCGGGCAATCCGTTTGCCTATTGGTATGCGTTCTTTTTTCCTGCCGCCGCTATCTTTCTGTTTGTGCTAGGATGGAATCTGCTCGGAGACGCGTTCAGGGACATCCTCGATCCACGCATGAAACGATGAAAAAAAGGTTTAGCCTGGGGGAGTTGCCCTTAAACCCAGACCCGGGAACCAGTCCCGACGGTTCCCCCGCCTTCGGCGGGTCCCCCTCCGCTACTGGGTTTAAGGGCAACTCCCCCAGGCTAAACCCAGAAAAAAAGAAATAAGGAGGATTCATGACTCTTACTGAATTATTAGAGCGGCGCGTTAGCGAAAGAGGCGATTTTATCGCCTACGTGTACCGCGATAAAACAATAACTTTCAAACAATTTGACGATCTGTGTAATGCCGCGGCCGGGGCCCTGCACAATCTCGGCATTGAAGCCGGGGACCGTTTTGCCATCTGTCATCGCAATTCCCTGGAATTTATCGTTACCTGGTTTGCCTTGGCCAAATTAGGCGCCATAGCCGTCCATATCAATTTTATGTGCGGCCAGGAGGAAATTTCCTACATTCTCCAAGATTCAGGCTCAAAAGGCGTGCTCACCCAAAAAGAATTTTTAAGCAAAGTCCGCCAGTCAGCAGGCCCGACCAACGCCAAAACGCTTATTTTTACCGATGACGAGCCGTTAAATTCAAATGAGCGCCGCTTTGATGCCCTTATTGAAAAATCGCAAGGTTTGAGCTGGCCGCGCTTTTCATCCGAAGCGGACACCACCGCGGCCATTCTTTACACCTCAGGCACAATGGGCAAGCCCAAAGGCGCCATGCTGACCCATGACAATTTCTTCACCAATGCGCGCGATTCCATCACTCATTTGGGTTTGGTCCCAGGCAAAGAAGTAGTCTTATGCATCCTGCCCATTTTTCATATTTTTGCCTGGACCGCGATAATCGTGGCCGGCATTTACGGGCCATCGAGAGTGGTCATCGTCGAATCCATCACCCCGCCCAAACCCTGGCTCAAACTCATGGCCAAATGGAAAGTCACGCTGTTTGCGGCGGTGCCGCCTGTTTATCATGTCTTATCCAAAGAAGCCAAGGGCTTGAAAAGACTGGTCTTGAAATATTTTTTCTTCCGAACCGTCAAGCGGTGCGTTTCCGGAGCCGCGCCCCTGCCCCTTGAAGTCTTGAAAACCTTTGAAAGCAAGCTCGGCGTGCCCCTGCTTGAAGGCTATGGCCTGACTGAAACAAGCCCGACTGTTTCCGTCAATACGCTTGCCCGGCGCAGGCCCGGCACAGTCGGCGCCTTGATCCCCAATGTCGAGGTTAAGATCGTCTCGGACAACGACGAAGAGCTCGGCATCGGCCAAGAAGGGGAAATCTGCGTCAAAAGCCCGGGGGTCATGAAAGGTTACTTTAATTTGCCTGAAGCCGACCAGGAATGTTTCACGAAAGACGGTTATTTTATAACAGGCGATATCGGCAAATTGGACGAGGAAGGGTATCTGACGATCTGCGACCGCAAAAAAGACATGATTATCGTTAAGGGTCTCAAGGTTTTCCCCGTGCAAGTCGAGGAAGTCATACTCCGTCATCCGAACGTCCAGGATGCGGCGGTTGTCGGCATTCCCGTGGAAGGAGGCAGTGAGATCATTAAAGCGTTCGTCACGGCCAGGCAAGGAAGCGCCATCGTCAAAACAGAAATCCAGGAATTGATTCAAGCGAATCTTCCTCCTTATAAGCGGCCGCGCGAAATCGAAATCCGGAGCGAACTGCCGAAAAACGCTTTGCAGAAAGTCTTGAAACGCGAACTTCGCCGGGAAGCCATGGAAAAACTTAAAAACGCCAGAACTCCGGCGTCCGTCTGATATAGGGACCTTAAAAAAACAAACCATGCTCATCAAAGCGCCTCTGTGGGAACATTTGCCGGCAGCCAGGCGCGCCAATGCGCTTGCCGCCGATCTTGCAGGCAGGGACATCACCATCAATTCGATGGCGGTGGCCGGCGGCTGCGTGGGCCGGACAATATCGAAACGCTCTATTATTGACCCGGCCAAAGGCTTAAATGACTTAAAACGCGGCCTTATCCGGACCGCCAATGAAAAAAATTTATCAGCCGATCCTTTGAGACTCTTGAGAGTCTTCCGCTTCAGCGCGCAACTGGGTTTCCGCCTTGACCGGCAAACCCTGGAATGGGTCAAAAAAAACGCGGTAAAAATCCGGCTGGCCGCTCCCGAGAGAATCCGCTTTGAGCTGATGACGCTTCTTGAAACGAAAAACGCGGCAAAAACGCTCGAAGCCATGGATAGGGCGGGACTTTTGACTAAAATTATTCACGCTCTCGAGCGCTCCCGCGACTTCGCTCTTCAATATCATAAGCACGGCGGAGCCTTGGGGCATGCCTTGGATGCGGCCCGATGCTTTGAAGAAAGCGTCGGCGGAATCCCAAAAAGAATGCCTGCTTTGAGCCGGCAGATATTAAGTTATCTCGACTCGTCTATCGGAGGAGGATTCAGCCGTTACGCCTTGATTAAACTCGCGATTCTTTGCCATGACATCGCCAAGCCTCATACGGCGAAAATCATTGACGGCCGCCTGCGCTTTTTCGGGCACGAGAAACGGGGGGCCGGGCTCTTTGAAAAAATCGGCAGACGCCTGCGTTTTTCCGGCAGTGAAATCCAGCTTATCGCCAAAATCATCGCCGCGCACCTGACAGGAGGAGTGCCCCCTTGCGGGCAAAACAATATCCTGGAGGACCGGTGCAAGCCTGCTGTCCAGGTCGGCAATTTTTTTATCGCCAAGATATTTTTCCACCGCGCGGTTCTTGAAAAAATCCGCGGCCTTCAAGCGGAAGGAAAAATCCAAACAAAAAATCAAGCGCTTAAAGCAATTGAAAAAGCGGGGGGCGGGGAAAAAGGGAAAGGCGGATAATGATGATAAAAATTCGCAATATCATCTTTTGGATCGGATTGCTCGCGCTTACGGTTCATTATTACTCAGGCTTGATCAGCGGCGTTTTTAAAGATCTCTTTTTAAACCGCATCCGTTTTTTGTAGCGCCTTGCCTTTAATTTTCGAACTGCCGAAAAACCTGTTCATGGCGGCCGCTTTTTTTTGCACGTCCGGCGCAGTGGGCAATATCCTCTTGCGCCGCCTTGATCAAACCGACCTAACGCCGCTTGAGCGTTTGCTCTTTAAGATTTTTCTAGGTTTCGGGCTTGGGCTTTATGTCATTTGGGCCATCGGGCTTGTGGGGCTCTTTGGCCATTGGACTCTGATAGGTTTATGGATAATTGCCATTTTGTCGCTTCGTCTTCACATCTTGGAGTTTCTTAGCGGCCTGAGGTCGGCATGGTTTGATTTTAAAAAGCGGCTGTCGGATGATTCTGAAACCCGCCGGCATAAAACCTATCTTAAAATTCTTGCGGCCATGGGCGCCGTCATGCTTGTCGAGCAATTAATGGCGGTCCATTCACCGCCTATATTCAGGGATGATCTTTCCTACCAACTCTATATTCCCAAAGCCTATTTGGAAATGGGCAAAGTTCAACCAACGCCTTTCTGCCAGGCGCAAAGCTTCTGCCCGCATATGATCAACATGAGCTACGTTCCCTTGATGGCGCTGGGCGGGGAACTCACGGCAAAAATAGCGAATTTTATTTGGGGCATCATCCTAGCCTTGCTGGGCGTGTGTTTGACGCTGCGCTCCGGCGCGCCAATATCGGCAGGCTTGGTTGCAGGCATCGCGCTTTACAGCACGCCCATTTTATTACAAACGTCGGCAACGGCTCTCTCCGACTTGCCCGCCGCCTGTTTTACCCTCGGGGGACTGCTGGCTTTCACGGCGTATGCCCAAAACCGGCGCGGCCATTATTTATGGCTTTCCGCCGCCTTCGGCGGTTTTGCCTTAAACAAATATACTTCCTGGAGCTACCCTGTTGTCACAGCCCTGATGTTTCTCTGGCTGGAAAAGAAAAGTTTAAGGGGCTTTCTTCGAACCTGCCTGATTTTCGGGGCTTTACCGCTTGTTATCATGGCCCCTTTTTGTCTTTACCTTTGGATCCTTAAAGGCAACCCATTTTATCCCTTGCCCGTCGGCTTCGGACTCCCCTTCGACGCTGGCGCAATTTTCTCGGCGGCGAACGGCTGGAGGCAAGCGCCTATATCGCCCTGGCGCCGCTGATTTTGCTTTTCCCGAAATTCATCAAAGGAACAACCGCCTATATGACATTCTGGTGTTTTGCCGGGCTTTTCCTTAGATTTTTTCTCGTCGGGGAGTCGCACCTCGTGGCGCGCTTCATCCTGCCGACCCACGCCTTGGCCGTGGTCTTGGCCGTTATTCTTTGGGCCAGGCTTCGAGAGCGGGGCTTTTGGCAAAAAAAACTGCTCGATCTTGTGCTCCTTATTGAAATCGCCGTTCCGAACCTTGCCGCAGCCACGCTCAATGTTTTGCCTCACTTGAAATTAAATGCCGGGCTGATGACGCAGGAACAATTCCTCGAAAACTATTATCCGAACGAAGGCTGGGACATGGTTCAATTCGTCAACAGGCTGGCGCAAACAAGCCGCATTGCCGTCCTGGATCACCATGCCACGCCCTATTATTACAAGGACGCAGGGCGCTTCCTATGGCAGGTCCCCTACGAGATGCTTAAGCTTGACGATCCGCGCCAAATCAAACAGGCGCTCCTGCGCCACGGCATCACCCACGCGCTTTTCATAACGTCGCAATGGCAAGCCTTTAAAACGGCCAAGGGCTACGGATGGAATGCCGTCTATTTCGGCTCTCATATCAGATGCCGCTGGTGGGAACAAGGGAATTTGACGTTTTTAAAGCCCGTCTATCAAACTAAAGGCGCCGTCCTATTTCATATCCGGCCATAATCATCTTCAAGGCGCACGATGTCATCTTCACCAAGGTAACCGCCGGTCTGGACTTCAATAAAAACAAGTTTGCTGCGGCCGCGGTTGGCAATCCTATGCGGACAGCCCCGCGCAATGGCGCACGACTGACCGGCCTTAAGACGCATAGTTTGCTTACCGCAAATCACAAGAGCCGCGCCCTGCACAATCGTCCAACGTTCAGATCGCCGGCGATGTTTTTGAAGGCTAACGCGCCGGCCAGGCAAAATTTCAATTCTTTTGACCTTATATCCGGGGGCTTGGTCTAAAATCACCCATTTACCCCAAGGACGGGCATCGCTTAATTCTTTCATTTCACCGGCCCCCGACTTGGTATATCTCGATCGAGGGCCCTTTTATCTTTTTATCAAGCGGGCTGAAACCGGCGGACAACGGGCAAGAGCGCTTCATTTCCTCAAACCATTTGTCCTGCCCATATCTTTGAGCGGCAGCCCCGCAAACCACGGCATATTTTATTCCTTGATTTCGCAAAACATCCAGGCCTTCGCCTTTGACATCAATCCAATCCTGGGCCTGATAAGATTTTTCCACCCGCTCTTTCAAATCTCCTGCCTCGGTGAAGGAACGCCTTAAATAAAAAATCTCATATCCGCCTCCGGGATGACCTTCGAGTAAAATACGGTAATATTCTTTGCGTGGATGCCCCAGGGCTTCGGTGCGCTTTAAAAGCCGCTCGATCTGCCCGCGGCTCATTTTAAGCTGGGGGCAGTCATAAGGATCGGTGACAAAAATCTTTTCTCCCGGCAGGGCCGTTTTTTCCATCCATCTGCGGGCCATGTCCCTGGTATCGGCTGAAAAAGAGAAATACGCCTCGGACGCGATGCTCATTACCGAAGGTAAAAATACTAATAAACCCAAACCGATCTTAAGCCGCCTGCCGGCGCCCATCAGCCTGGCAAGATTGACAAAACCTCCGGCCGCCATTATCGTCAAAGGGAAAAATATGCCGAGCATGTGCCGGGTTAAATTGCCCGTCCTGGTCGTCAAAAGAATCGGCAAAGAAACGACGGCCGGCGCCATCATTATCAAATAAGCGATACGCTCTTTCTTCGGCGCGGTCAATATCCCTATCAAGGCCAGCGCCGCCCCAAAACCCCAAGGATCTAAAAATCGGAAAAAACTTCTGCTTATCAGCCGGAGGCTCAATAAAAAACCGGGCAACAAGCCAAACGGCCAAGGGCGCGGCAATATAATGAGTGGAAACGGCCAAACCGATAAACAATCCCGTCAGGGCCCAGGCGCAGCGGTTATGATTTTCGCAAAGGCTGTGATATTGATAAACAGCCAAGGCCAGCCAAAAAATCATCAATCCGTACGGGGTCGCCTCGCGGCCGGCCGTCACGAATACCGGGCCCAAGGCCGTAAAAAGGCCCAAAATAACCCCAAGAAGACGACCATAAAATCTAGCCCCTGTCCGATACATGATCCAAGCCGCCGAGGAAACCGCCGTGGCGCAAAAAAGCCTGACGGCAATATAAAAAACAGCCGGCGAATAGAAATAAGCCTGGGCAAACCGTCCCGGCGATTCAACCAGTCCTAAAAAACGGCCGAATCCGAAAAGAAAGGCGAAAATCGCGCCAATCACATAAGACCATAGAGTCGGGTATTTAAAATCATGGGGATTTAAATCACCTGTGCCGAAATGCGCGGCAATATTCAGGTGATGCGGCTCATCGGGATTATAAAGATTCGGAAGGTCGGCCCCGATGCCCCAGACGCGAACAATGAAAAAAAAAAAAAAAATGAGCAATCCATAGGTGACTATAGATTGTAATTAAAAATCCCACCAACGAGGCAATTTTCCAAACTGCCTCACTAATTCATACTGTTCGTAAAAACCGGGAAAAGGTAAAGGCATCCGCACGGGCATGCCGTAAGTCGGCGGACTTCTTTGGAGCAGATAATAATCCGGAAGCTGCTCGTGAGCAGGCGGGCAATTTTGATTCATGATGATCCGTAGGGCGTATTGGCCGAACCGGAAGGGAGGAGTCATGTCGGTATGGGGAAGATGAGCCAAGCCGACGGAAGAATAAGAAGGGATGTTCTCGTTGATCCATCGGCCCGCCCGCATGTAAGTGGCCCGGTGGGAGTCGACATTATAATCGCAGCTGAGAACAAAAACGACGGCCAACGAATACCCCAGCACGCCAATTCCTAAGCGCCGGGGCCAGCGCTTAAACGCCGGCCAGTCGTCGGCCAACAGCCGCCGAATCATCCAAGCCGCGTAAAGGCAGGCGAGACTCGCCAGCGGCATCGACCGGCGCAAAGCCAGCGTGCTGGTGCCGATGGAATTGCCGCCATAGAAGCCAAGAATGAAAAGGTTCCAAAGCGTCACAACGATCAAGAAGCGTTCCTTGGGCGACCCAGAGCCAAAACGCCGGCTGACCGTCCAAAAACCCGCCGCAAAACAAGCCAGTACGAGGTGATTGAGCCCAAGGCCCATACCCACGATCCAGGCCTCAAGCCATTTCCAGGGCAAGAGCGTCGCCGAGTAGACCTTGCTGCCATGAACAATCAATCCCCGATACCAATATTGAAAATCCGTGACGATATAAGGCGCGACAATAACCATACTAAGCACTCCCGCCATGACGCACAACCAAAATCGCCGATCCCAAAAGACGGCGCGCCAGCCGCGGCGAAGCAGCCATAATTGACGCGCCGCGTGGGCAATGCCAACGGCGCAGCAGGCATACCAAAGATGCTGCTGCGTGCCGAACGTGACACCGGCCAAAAAACCGCTTGTCAAATACCACTTCCAAGTGCCGCTTTCCAGGAGCTTGACGCACGCCATCAGCATCAGCAACGACAGCGCGGAACCGACGATATGCCCCCTGATGATGTGACCGGCGGTTATAACGACGGGAGCGGCCAGGTACAGGAAAGCGGCGATCAAGGCTTCCGTGCGGCCGTAAAACTGCATGGTCAACAGATAGAGAAACCACGCGCCCAGCAAAACCCAAAGCAGAATATAGAGCCTTCCGGCGACGTAAAGCTTGGCCATTTTTTCAGGAAAGCGGTAATAATGCTTGATATCCTGAGTCAACTCAATGGCGCCTAAAATTTCAGCCGCCTTGATCCAGGCTCCCAATCCGTAAAGAAAAACGCCCGTATGGACCAGGTCCAGGCAGGGCGTAATTTGAAACTTTCTCGGATTCATATGCGCCAATTCGACGAAAAACGACTGTTCGTCGCTGTCAACCGTGCGCAGTAAAAAACTGCTGTAAGAATGCAGCAATAATTTGTTGAGCGGATCTTTCCATCCGCATACCTCCGTTATACGGCGCTCGCTGACGTCGTAGATATTGGCCAGCTCGCCGGCCACTGAACCCTGGGTGTTCCAAATCTCATCCTTGATTTCATAAAGCTTGCTGCGATTGGCTTCCAGTTTTTCATAAAAGTCGGATTCCGATTTCATCGGCGACGGCAGGAAGAGCGCGCCGCGTTCGTGGGAAGGCAGTCCCCATCGCAAACCCCATAAATACAACGAGCCCATCGCCACCAGGACGGCCGCCAACAGCCAGTGTTTTTTCAGCAGTTCGGACATGGATCCTTCATCGGTAGGTGGTCAGGCGCGGCCGCACGCAAACGTTCATTCATTTCATAAACACCGTAACAAGCGAAGATGATCAACGCCGGCAAAATCGCCTCGCGGAAAGAAACAATCATATAAAAAGGCGCATGGCTCCACCACTTGATGAAAACCAGCAGCCCCAGCATGAGCCAAAAAGGCTGGAATTTCCACAGCCGCAGGCTGGCGACAAAACCAATCAGGCCGAACGTGAACAGGGGGAGATATCCCGCCAGATAAATAAAATTCTGCGCGGCTCCGACCGCGTTAACGGAAAGGAAGGGTCTCCAAAAATGGACGAGGTTGCCGGTTACGATATAAAACGCACGCGCTGGATGCTCTCGAATGTAAGTCTTGACGTAATCCTTGATCGTTTCCATCCGTTCGATCTCGCTTTTTCCCTCAAGCTTGCCGGATAATTCGGGGGGGTTGATGGGATACCCGCCAAAGCGGTACTGCGAATTAAACGCCGTCATGAGATTGTCCGCGCCATAGGTCGTCAGCGGAATAAAACGGTGATGGATTTTCCAGTTTCTTATGATCCAGGGAGACATCCCAACGGCCAGAGCCGCCAGAAGGGCCGCGTTGGCCCGCCATTTTTTAGGAGCCGTCAAGTGTAAATAAACAACGATCGCCGCCATCCCAAGAAAATATTCCGCCCGCGTCAATGAAAGAGCCGCCCAAGCGAGCCCGGTCAGCCATAAAAAATAACTTTTCTTGTTTTTTTGGTATTGAAAAATCAGCCATAGACAAATCATGAAAAAAATTCCGCCTAGCGTGCGCACTCCCACCCGGCTTGACCAAAAAATGCTGTATGGATAGACGGCCATGGTCCAGCCGGCCAAAAGGCCCCATGGCTCGGACTTAAAAAGATGTTTCCCGATGGAATAAAGCCAAACACACGAACAGGCGCCGCAAACAATAAAGAACCATCTCGCCGGTTCCAGGGTCTCGCCGAAAAGCCAAAAGCTCCCGGCCAAAAAATAAGCAAAACCAGGGGGCAGCCAGGAACGAAAAAGAACGTCATTGTCGATGAAAAAAAAATCGCCTTGAGCCAAAATATTTTTGGCTAACCAGATATACGTTCCATCATCATCGTTCGCCGAACCGAGGGCCAAAGCCGCCAAGGCGCGCAAAATAAAGGCGGCCAAAAACAAAGTGGTCCCGGGATAACGCCGGCAGATCTCGCGAACGCGCCGCAACGCGACGGCCCCTGTCATTTGACTCCCAGGTTGTCAAACCAGGCTTGAGTCGCCCGGGCGATCGCTTCGGGAGTCCAAACGGGCGCTTCTCTCCAGTGATCGATATTTTCCAGGAGAATTTTGACGCCCTCCTCAATGGCCACTTGCGGTTTCCACCCCAGCATTTTTTTTATTTTTGAAATATCGGCATGCGTGCGGTCGGGTTCGCCGGGGCGCTTTGGGATATGAGTAGACGATCCGTTTAAAAGCTCGACGATGCGGTTAACGCTGGTCGGAGACCCGCTGCCGACGTTGAAAATCTCGTTTCTTAGGGATGATTGGGCGGCCGCGATAAACGCCCTCGCCGCGTCCGTCACAAAAGTAAAATCTCTTGTTTGGCGGCCGTCGCCGACGACGGTGAAGGGCTTGCCATGGATTTTTTGAGCGATAAAAACGCCGAAGACCGCGCCGTAAGTCCCCGAGGTTCGGCTTCGCGGTCCGTACACGTTGAAAAGCCTCAGACAGACAATAGACAGTCCGTAAACTTGCCCCCAGTGAAGCGCATATTGCTCGCCGACGGCTTTCGTGAGCGCGTAGGGATACATCGGCCTCAAGGGAGCTGTTTCCGGCGTTGGATAAACTTCGGGAATGCCATAACAAGATGAGCTTGCGGCGTAAAGAAAACGTTTAACCCCGAATTTTCTTGAAGCTTCCAAAACCCGCACGGTTCCGTCAACGTTGCTGGAATGATAGTCCAGGGGCCTTTCGATGGAGGGCACGATGTCAGCCAGGGCGGCCAGATGAAACACCCAGTCGATCCCCTTGAAATATGGGTCAAGATCGTCCGTGGCGACGTCAACCTGATGGACGTCAAGGTTGGGATAGCCCTTGAGATGCCCGAGATTTTGCGGTCTTCCGTTCGAATAATTATCACAAACGGTCACCTTGTGGCCCTCTTTCAAGAGTGCCTCGGCCAGATGGCTTCCGATGAATCCCGCGCCGCCCGTGACCAGCGTTTTCAAGCGGATTGCCCTTTGGCCATGCCAGAAAGCGCCTCGATCGCCTTTTGATAATGTCGGCAGCCATCGATTCCCAATCTTTTCATACGGTGAACCCGAATGAGATATTCGAGAAAACTAAAGGCGCGCTTGCGCCATGCCCCGCGCCGGGCCAAGTGGAAGAAATCCAAGACGTGATGGAAGAAGGCTCCCGCCAACGCCGCCCAAACGACGGGGGCGTCGATCACGACGGCCAGCCACGTAAGGCCCGCCATAAATTCAACGGTGTGAAATATTTCCATGCACAGAAAGTCTTTTTCATACAACCGCTCGAATATCTGCGTATGAAAAAAAAACATTTCGCGAAAACCCCAAAATTTCGCGCGCGTCCGATAGACGAAATCAATGTAATGATCGAAATCGATGAGCACGCCCGCGCTCCAGAAAGCAAGGCCGGCCCGCCATCCCAAAAAGTACGCGAAGCCCGCCGCGGCCAAAGCGTTAATAAAAACATGTTCCCGGGCCACATGATTCCAGAGGACGAAGTCTGGCCGCGCGCCGCCGCCGAATGGAATCTTCATCGAAATTCACCCGTGGTTTGATCCGTGGATTTCAGATTGTTTTGGAAAAACTTTTTATACTCCACCAGCATAATGCGATAGGCCGATCTTGCGGCGTTTCCAAAATTAAAGCGCATCGGATAAA
This sequence comes from Elusimicrobiota bacterium, assembly GCA_016209025.1. Lineage (GTDB taxonomy): Bacteria > Elusimicrobiota > Elusimicrobia > JACQPE01 > JACQPE01 > JACQWW01. The sequence goes on from JACQWW010000011.1 coordinate 14,083, forward strand.
TATAGCGCTTCACGACGTATGTTTTGACGATCAAAAATATAAACCAATAAAGCTTTGTCAGCGGCCAGTAGATAAGATATTTTTTAGCGAAAGGCCACAGCCAAGGCATTGCGGCGCAAATCTGCCCCAGGAAGGAGAGGTTGTCCTGAATCATTTTCTGCCGTTTGGTAAAGCACGAAAATGACGATGTGGTGTCATAGGATGAATGAAGTTTCTCGAAATCGCCGTCAAAAGCGCCGATGGCCGCCGTATAGTCGGTCATGACCGTCCCAGGGTAAGGATCAAGCCGCGGAAACATCGTATGGTGTATGCCGCATTGGATATTGATTTCCACGGACTCGATATCATACGCAATGGGATCACGCTTGAGTCCCAACCCCTCAAGAAGCGCGACCGCTCTTTGCCGGAGTTGATCAGTGGGACACTTTTGCAGGTTATCCGCGATGGAATCAAGCTCCGTCGGATAACCGCGTTCAACCTGCCTTTTGGAAACAACAAAAGCGGCTTTTGTTTTAAAAAGAGCATCCAGCAATTGAGCGTCGAAATCCGGCTTGCCGCAGTTTGGGATGACCGGAGCCGGCACGCCAAGGATCGTATTGGCAAACGTGGCAATCTTATGTTTGTTAACCAGGGCGAAAGCGGCCCGAATCTCCTTTTCCGTCATATCCCTCACAAAAATATTTTCCCGGATGAAACGGTTGCCCGCTTCAATGGACATGGAAACTGTTTGCATTCCGGCTTTTTTAAGCAGGAGCAGGACCTCTTCATTCAACTTGATGCTGCCATCGCTGTTTTCACGGGCCAGGATATCGCATCGAATCAGGCAAAAAAACGGCAAACCGACTTCCTTGGGAAATTTCTCGGCGAATTCAACAAGCCATGGCGACACCGTGAATTCAAAAATATCGTCATAAAACTTAATAAATTGGGTTTGGGCGTACCCACGATCCGCTTCCAGACGGCGCCAGGCGGTGATTTCCGCGATCAATCTGTCAACGCTGTAACGGTTGTGCAGTTTCTTGAGCTTGCCCCCATGAAGATACAGCCGGTTCCAGTCATGATTGAAGCAATAGGTGCAGCGAAAAGGACATCCCCGACCGGCCATCAGGCTTCGCAGGGGAAAAGCGCCTAAAAATGTTTTGTCATAAACAAGCCGGCGATCAAGAAAAGGCAGATCATCCAGCGAAACGCGGCGGTCACGAAGAAGGGGGAGCGGGTATTTCCTGCGGTTTGTCCTGGTAACAATATTAGGAATATCATCCAGGCTGTTTTTTTTATCCAAAGCCGTTAAAACCTCAACCCAGGCATCATCGCCTTCGCCGACACAAAGCGCGTCAAGATCGGAACGTTCAACGATGACATGTCCTTGCCGGCGCGCGCCCCGACCGCTGTCGCCGCGGGCGGACAGCTCGTCGAGCGATTCGCCGTAGAGCCGGATTCCCCTGTGATTAAAGGTCGGATGAGGTCCTCCGTGGGGCTCGATGCGCCGAAGATCGGACATTAAATCCCTGTGTTCAAGAACATTCAAGAAAGTTTCGTGTCCGTCACGCTTGGCCAATGCTGAGAGAAGCTCAATATTCATCGGGTCGATGGGATCTTCTTCTTTAATGACAAAAAGTATCTTCATAAAAGAAAGGGGTCGAGTCTTCGCTTGACCCCTCGGAAATTCACTCTGAAAAATAACCGCGCCACAGAAAAGGCGACGTTGAAAATATTGAAAATTTTAAGGGCTTTAGATTGCCCGTATTTTCTATCCTGCACCTTGAATCCCACCTCAACGTAACTCGCGCCGCGCTGGAGCAGCTGAACCAATGCTTCGGCCATAAAAGCAAAATCATCGGCGGTCAGAGGTATTCGCTTTAACAAACATCTCTTGATAACGTTGGGGCCGTTGTAGTACTTGATGTTGAAGCCGAAAATTAAATTCATGATCAGCGTAAAACCCGTCGACAAAATTTGGCGCAGCCGGGGGCGCGTTTCCAAAGCGACGTGATAGGCGATCACAATGTCCGCCGCGCCCGTGCGCCCAAAAAGATCTCTGATGGATTCGGCCGCGATGTCGTTGTCTCCCGGAATCATCCCGACAAACTCGTGCTGGGCGATTTCAACGCCTTTGCGATAGTTGTAGCCCAGGCCGCGGTTGGCGCCGTTGTGGACAACCCTGATGCGCTCGTTGGCCTTAGCCAACGCTTCGGCGATCTCGCCGGTTCGGTCCGTTGAACCGTCGTTAAAGATGAGGATTTCATAATCACCGAGGCAAAGCCCCGCGGCGGCGACAATCGCGCGGACGGTCTCGGACAAATTGCCTTCTTCGTTAAAAGCCGGGACTATGACGGAAACCGATTTGTTAGAAAGGACCTTTGAATTCGGCATCAATAACGGCAATGTTCGATCCATCCAATGGTTTTGTTTCCTTGACTTTTCCAAATAGATCGACAACGGCGTCGACAATGGATTGCGAGGTTGGATAATAAGCCGTTTCGAGCGTTTTGGCGCATGGCGTCGGGAAATCCGGCAAGGCCACCCTTTTAACGGGCGCTTTCAAGTGCGAAAACGCCTGCTCGCAGGCAAAAGCCGCGATCTCGGCGCTTAAGCCGCAGGTCAGCCAACCGGTATCGGCGATCACAAGGCGGCCGGTTTTCTTTAGGGAACCCAAAATGGCTTCCCGATCAAAAGGTTTGATCGTCTGTAAATCAAGCACATCCGCCTGGATATTCCGTTGGTTTAATTGCTGCGCGGCCTTGAGCGCTTCCTCGACCATTTGCGAAACAGCGACAATGGTCACGTCGGCGCCCGGGCGCACGCATTGGGCCCGGCCCAAAGGCAATGAATAGGGTTTGGACGGCACGAAGGATTTGAGGTCGAAAAGTTTCCGATGCTCGATGCAAATAACCGGATTCGGGTCCTCGATAGCGGCCATTAAAAGGCCTTTGGCATTATAAGCGTTCGAGGGCATGATGACTTTAAGTCCCGGCGCATGCATGAAAAAAGCCTGCAGGCTTTGTGAGTGCTGGGCGGCTTGGCCCCAGCCCTGGCCGATGATGCCCCGGATAACCATCGGCACGCTATGCTGCCCTCCAAACATAAATCTCCACTTAGCCGCATGGTTGATAATTTGATCCATGGCGAGAAGAAAAAAATCATCCCTGGCATGAACCATGACCGGCCTCATCCCCTCTAAGGCGGCTCCGACGGCTATGCCGGTTAAAGCGTTTTCCGACAACGGCGTATCAAAGACTCGGGCTTGACCAAAACGCTTCGAGGCAAGCAAGGTGGTGCCGAAAATACCCTTAGGGTCGTCAACGCCGACGCCGAAAACAAAAACACCTGGGTCTTTTTCCATGGCCTGCGCCAGAGCCTCGGAAAGAGCTTCGGAGTATTTAATTTCTCTTTTTTCGTTTAAATTATGCATATAGACTCGCAGCCATAACGGCTGGATCAGCCGGCGGCCCTGATTTGGCCGCGGCCAAGGCGTCATTTATTTCTTGGCCGATTTCAGCTTCCATATTTTTTAACGCAGTTTCATCGGTAAGTTTGTTTTTCAAAAGCCAATTTTTATAAACGGCAACCGGACAATATTTCATCCATTGCTCGAGTTCATTTTTGGTCCGATAACCCAAGTGATAATCAAAGTTAGTCCCGACATGCTCAAGCCAGCGATAGGTGCGGCACTCTAAAAAGGCGGGCCCCCTGCCCTGCCGCGCGTAAGCGATGGCTTTTTTGGCAGCCAGGTAAACGCACAGCACGTTATTGCCGTCAACCGCCGCGACATGGCCGCCCAGTCTCTTGACGCGGTTTATAATAGGACCCGGCGGCTGACGATTGGCCAGCGGCGATTGAGTGGCATAACCGTTGTTTTCGCAGATATACACGACAGGCAATGATTTGAGCGCGGCAAAAAGATACGATTCATAAAAAACGCCCTGCTCAACGCCGGCATCGCCAAAATAAGCAACCGCCACATAAGGCAGTTTTCGCATTTTAAAGGCAAGGGCGCTGCCGGCCGCGATCGGGATCGTCCCGCCGACGATAGCCGATGATCCGACCAGGCCGACCTCCAGCGCTACAAGGTGCATGGACCCTCCAAAGCCCCTAGCGCAACCGGACGATTTGCCGTAAAGCTCGGCAAACAGCCCCGCAACGGCGCCGCCTTTGGCTAAATAATGGGCGTGACAGCGGTGGCCGCTATAAGCATGATCTTTTTGCTTGAGGGCCGCCGACACGCCGACCGCCACCGCTTCCTGGCCGATTGATAAATGAGTGGGGCATTTCATTTCCTGCCGAGGATAGAGCTCGACGATTTTGTCCTCGACTTTACGGATGCGCAGCATTTCCCGGTAAAGCTTGACAAGGTGGGAACAAGTGAGGCCCGTCCGTTTTGGCGGGGGGAAAGACTGCTTAAAGCGTGGAAGAAACATTGGCCTGGCTATTTTTTGGAACTACTCAGGTCCCTCTCTGTTCGTCACCCCCGCGAAGGCGGGGGTCCAGGCCTGGATTCCCGCTTTCGCGGGAATGACGACCTGAGTAGTTACATTTTTTTACATAAAAGTCGGCGATTGAGCGAATGACGTAATCAATCTGCCGGCGGGTCAAATCCTGATGAACAGGCAAGGTTAAAATCGTTTCAGCCTGCTTTTCGGTTACCGGAAAATCACCGGCCTTATAACCCAAATAATTTGCCGCCTCCTGAAGATGAATGGGAATGGGATAATGAATTTTGACTTCAACACCACGCTGAGCCAGATGCTCCATCAGGGCCTTCCTTTGGGAAACCATTATGACATAGGTATGATAGACCTGCCGGGTCGATGGCCGACGGGGCGGAATTTTAATCCATTTTTCCAACGAAGCAAAAGCCTCGTCGTAAATTTTGGCGTTGGCGATTCTTGTCTGCGTGATTTGTTCGACTTGTTTTAGCATATGCATAGCGACTATGGCTTGGAGACTATCGAGCCGGCTGTTGACGCCAAAGATGGATACCTCGTCCCTTGTTTTAAGCCCGTGGTTTCGTAGAAGGCGGATTTTTGAAGCAATATCGTCGTTATTGGTCACGACTAAGCCGCCATCACCCCAAACATTGATATTTTTCAAAGGATGCAAACTAAAACCGGCGCCTAAACTCCAATTGCCGACGTGGGCGCCGTTAATTTTAGCGCCGACCGCTTGGGCCGCGTCTTCCATAACGATCAAATTGCGCTTTTTAGCGATGGCCATAATTGAAAGCATGTCCGCCGGATTTCCCGTTAAATGAACCGGCAAAATCGCCTTTGTTTTGAGCGTAACGGCTTTCTCGATCAAGGCCGGATTGATGTTATAGTCGCCGCCGGCGTCTACAAAAACCGGTTTGGCGCCGGTCATGATTATCGCGCCGGTTGTGGCGATAAAACTATTAGGCGGGGTAATCACCTCGTCTCCGGGCCCGATGCCTGCGGCTTTAAGCAGTAAAAAAAGCGCATCCGTGCCGTTGGCCGTGCCGATAGCGTGTTTGACCCCGGCATATTCGGCAAAAAGCTTTTCAAATTCCGCCACCGGCTTTCCCAAGGTGAAATCGCCGCTCTTGAGCAGTTTGCGGATATCAGCTATAACATCTTCAACATCCTTAAATTGGGTGTCCAAATATGAATACTTTACTTTAAGTCCGGCCGTCTTAGTTTTTAAGGGCATGAAATTTCTCCTTCAATACTTTGACATTATGATACCGAATGTCCTCCATGGCGCCGGGAACAAGACCGGATTCGAAAGCATGTTTTAAATCCTTAACCGCGTCCCGGATGGTCCGCTGCGGCACGAATCCAAGCTCACGTTTGATTTTTTCGGAACAAATGTGATATGAACGCAAATCATTGGTGCTGGTGACGACGATCGGAATGGAACCGCCGAGCACCTCCTGAACGATCTGGGCGATTTCCATGATCGTGTGGTTTTGAGCGCCGGCGTTAAAAACCTTTCCGCCGATGACCGAAGCCGGGGCCGTTAAAAGCCGGCCATAAAGAAGGCTCCTCCTCAACTACGTCCAGCATTTCTTTAACCCCATAGACGCTGCTGGTGGAAGCATTGATGAGACGATTGACGCCGCTTTGCTGAATAAGTTCCATAAGCTGTAAAAAGGCGTCATAATTGATTTCCCGCGTTGCCTTGGGATCGAGATCAGATGACGGATCATTTGAAATGCAGGCAAGATGAATCACCGCCTTGATTCCTTCAAGCGCCTTTTGCGCGGCTTTTTTGTCGCGGATGTCCGCTTTGACAATATCGAGGCCGGGATTCGATCTTAGGGCGCCAAGGGCATTCTCGTCATAAAAAAAGGCATCAATAACGCGGACCTTCCAGCCCATGTTCAAAAGCTTGGGCGTCAAGACACTGCCCACATAACCGGCGCCGCCGGTGATTAAAACGCTTTGTTCAGTCATATTTTTCAACTCCCTATTTCAATAAAGCGGTAATGAATTTATATAAAGCAGGCGGCTCGACCGCCTCGCGGTTGCAGACAATGGTGACGGCCAAGGCTCCCGCGGCATTGCCGATAAAGCTGACAAGGTCCAGGGGAAATCCGCTCGAAACGCAGGGGGCCGTGACCGAAAAAAAGGCGTCGCCGGCACCCGTGCGGTCCACGACCTTCTCGGAAAAAACCGGGGTTTGATAAAACAGGCCCTCTTTCGGCGCATACGCCATAGAGCCCTTATGGCCGCGCGTCACCATCAAATTCTCGACCCGTGATTTCGCGGTCAGGCTTTTCATCAAGTTTTCCAGAGGTGAAAATTTATCCCTCAACGCGAGCCGCATTTCCGCCTCGTCAATGCAGACATAATCGGCTTTGCCGTATTTCGTGATGGGATTGTATCCGTAATTAGCGCTATTGGTTTGAGCGTTGACGGCAAGAAACCGGGATTTTGAACACAATGTGTCCACGGCCGCGCCGCCGATTAACCCATGGCCGTAGTCGGCGATAAAAACAATATCGTATTCGGGCGCCGTCTTATCCAAATAACTAACAAGGGATTTTTCGACATCCGCGGCCAGGGGGCTGTCGTCAAGATAAGAAATTTCAAACATTTTGGTTAAAAAAGCGGGGTCGACAAAACGCCGCTTGATGATGGTCGGCGAGTTTCGATGGAAAAATTTCGTCGAGATATTAAGCTTGAGATGGTTCTTGATGAATTGTTTGTACGACTCCTCCCGGCCCAAACCGGTCACCAGATGGACATTGCCGACAAAACCCGCCAAATGATTGGCGGCGGCCAAGGCCCCGCCCGGAAACGCTTCCTGGGACATATAGCGCGTCGACACGATGCTTTCCTTCGGCGACTTTCCCATCGCTTGGCAGTAATAATACTCGTCCACGATAGCCTCACCCAAAACCAAGACGCTTAAATTCTTAAGTTGGTTCATTCGTTTGATGATTTCCTCGGAACCGTAACTTTTTGAGAAATGCCGAAGGAAGCCGCGCGCCTCCTCAGGATAAACAGGAAAATAGCTGTTTAACAAAGACGTCGAGCTGAAAGTTATCTCATCGGTAAAAATCAATTCGCCGCCCGCCGACCGCAGAGCCTTGGTTTCCGCGGCGATTCCTTTGGTGACGTCTTTATCCGCATCCTGATAATCGCTGCCTTTAACGTAAAAATCCGGTTTGATTTTCTCAATGACATTGACGGCGGTAGGGGCGTCGTTGACCGCCACGTAATCCACTGAACTCAAAGCCGCCACCGATTCGGCGCGCAGCAATTGGGGAAAAACCGGCCTACCCGGCCCCTTGTTGACGTATTTGTCCGCCGTAATGGTCACCACAAGAATCGTGCCGTGCTTTTTGGCGGCTTCAAAATGCCGGATGTGGCCGGGATGAAGCAAGTCAAAAACGCCATGGCACATCACAATGGTTTCGCCCCGGCTTTTCAGA
>JACQWW010000065.1 GCA_016209025.1 Elusimicrobiota bacterium
TGCGCATGCTGACATCAGTCTCACAACTTCATGGGGCGTTGTTTCCGGCGCCAACTATGTCGCTGTCCTGGCAACGGACAGTAGCTACTCAAGCATCATTTCTTCCGGGGCTCTCTCTGCCAACACAACGACCTACGCTGGGCTTTCCGGCGGCACGACTTATTACTTCCAGGTCAAGCTTTCCACTGAAACAGATGTGGCCTTCGCTTTGAACCGAATATCCACAACAACAACCCATCCTCCTGCCCTTGCCTGGACCGACGAGACCAATTACACCGCCGACGGCCTTGACCCGGAATCCGGCGGCACTTCAGCGTCCTTTGTCTACCGCGTCAAATACACGGACGCGGACAATGATGCCCCGGCCAGCGGCTATCCGAAGGTTCACATTAAAAAAGGCGGTTCAGAGATTTCCGGCAGTCCTTTTGCCATGACCGCCGTTGATGCCGGCGACGCCGTTTACAGCGACGGCAAGCTCTACACTTATTCCAGAACGCTTGCCGCTGGAACGGACCACACCTATTATTTTGAAGCGCAGGACGCAAACAGCGCGGCTGCGACCGGCGCGCCATTGACCCAGGTTGATGCGCCGGATGTTGATGACAACACGGCGCCGACCGGAACCCCGACGACCCCAGCTCGGCATTGCCGGTTATTACCTCCAAGCCGGCAGTGCCCCGGCAGGCAGCGACCTTTTTGACGGCGACATTGGCAATGTCCTGACAAAAACAACCACCGGCGCGGTTGACGGCCAGACGTATTACGCGAGGGTCAAGGCCAAAAACGGGGCCGGGCTTTATGGCGATTGGTCGGGAAATTCCAACGGGATTGCGGTTGATCTTGCTCTCCCTGGCGCGCCTTCCTCTATAATATCGGCTTCGCATCCGGATCAAAATGTAAGCTATTTCAACGCAACTCCGGTCTTCAGCGTTTTAGGGCCGGATAGCGATTTATCGGGAATCGCGGGTTATTATTGGAAGATTGACGCTCTTTCCAATACGGTTCCCACCTCAGCAAACAGCTTTCTCAGCAGTGCCTCAATTTTAACGTCCTCGCTGCTTGCCGATGGAACCTGGTATTTTCACGTTATTGCCAAAGACGGGGTGGGAAACATTGGGACTTCCGCGGCGCATTATAAATTCATCGTGAAAACCACGGTTGACAAGACGGCGGACAACGTCTTTAAGTCAACCGAAGGGGTGAAAGTGGAAATTCCCCAAGGCGCTTTAGCGGGGACCGGAACGCCGCAAATAATAATCCAAATCCCCGTCGCAGCGCCCCCGGCGCTTCCCGCAGGCAGCATCAAGGCAACGCCTGTCATGAGGGACATTAGTCTCTCTGACGGGACAAAACAATTCCAAAAAGAGGTAATGATCACTTTGCCTTATGCGGCGGCCGACGTCGCAGGAATGAACGAGTCCGCGCTAAAGCTCTTTTTCTATGACGAAACCGGCGGTTATTGGGCCATGACCCCCGACTCTTCAGCGGACACGGTCAATAAAAAGGTTACCGGCCGGGTTACCCATTTCACGGTTTTTCGGATCATGGAATATTCGCCGGGCAGCGGCTCGGTTTCAGGTTTAAGCAACTATCCCAATCCCTTCACGCCGCTGAACGGCGAAACAACGCGGATACGCTATACGCTCCAGGCGGCCGGCGACGTGCGGATTAAGATTTTCGATCCTTTCGGCGGTTTTGTCTGGGAGAAAACATTATCTTCGGGCGCAAGCGGGGCCCGGGCCGGGCCAAATGAAGTCTCCTGGGACGGGCAAACGGGCGATGGGAGATGGGTTTCCGTCGGAGGTTATATTTGCATAGTTGAGTCCGGCGGCGGCAAAGAGAAAACAAAGGTCGGGGTGAAATAGAAAGGCCAAAGTATAAAGGCTAAAGGCTAAAGTGAAGAAATTTAAAGCGTGTGAAAGAAAAGGGGACAGAAGAAAAGGGTTTCTTCTGTCCCCTTTTCTTCGACAAAACAAAAAACCCCGGTTATTAACCGAGGCTTTTATCACGAACTTCTACGGGACCCCCGTAGCTCACATATACCGCTCTGGCACAAATAGTTTAACAGCAAAAAAAAAAAAAAACAATACCCGGCTGCCTCTGGCTATGGGGATCGCAGCTGGGGGCTGCCCCTGCCGGGATTTGAACCCGGATCCCCGTCTCAGCCAGAGCGGAACTCTATCCGTTGAGCTACAGGGGCAACGAAAAAATTATGGCAAATTTCTGTTGCAGCTTTTAATGGGATTGCTTCGCCCCCCCGCCATTTTCCCGTGGAAAATGGCGGGGGGGCTCGCAATGACGGGAGAGTTGGCCGTCTTTATTATGTTTGCTGCCTCAGTTGCTTTTGCTGTGAAATATGACGGCGGATTGCCCGGAAGTTTTCTAGAGCAGGCGTCCGGGGCAAGGTCCCTGGCCATGGGAAAGGCCTTTGGGGCGGTGGCGGAGGGGGCGGGCAGTCTCATTTGGAACCCGGCAGGGTTAAGCAAGGCCGTCCGCAGCGAGATATCGCTAAATTACGTTTCCCTTTTTGAAGGGGCTTCCCTTCAGGAAATCTCCCTGGCGCACAGCTCCGGATCACCCGTCGGCATTGGCGCCAGCTTCATCGCCTACAGCTTTCCCGGCATTGTAACGCGCGACGCCTCAAATAACATCACCGGCGAAACAAAGGACGAAAAAACCGGCGTTCTTTTCGGAGTGTCAGCGGAGCCTTGGGGATCCGGTTTTCTTCTTGGAGCGGCGGGTAAATTTCTGCGCCAGAGCATCGCCGGTTCCAGCTCAAGAGCCGCTGATTTTGACGCCGGCATGCTGATGGATTTTGGAAGCGTCGGGCTGGGGTTTCAAGCCCAAAATCTCCTCGGCGCGGGGTTCAAACGCGAAGGCGGCGAGGACAAGCTGCCGCGCATCTATAAAATAGGCATGGCCGTGCGGTTTTTGGGTTCGGCCATTGTCAGCGCCGAGGGCATTTCTAAACAATGGAAGAGCGGCAAGGGCGGCAGTGAAAAAGCCGGCTCAGTTTCCAACGCAAGGTTCGGCCTTGAATATACGCTTTTTAAAACGGCGTCCCTGCGCGCCGGGCTTGATGGAACGCTTCCCAGCGCCGGTCTGGGGCTGAACTTCGGCAGAATCGGGATGGATTACGCCGTGGTTTCAAGTCCGGATCTCGGTATTTCTCACAGAATGAGCATGCGCCTGGGCTTTGGAGCGGCGCAGGATGCCAAGGATCTGGCGAGAGGCGAATGGCGTAAAAATTACCTGGTCAAAGCCAAAAAGGCAAGAAAGGGAGAAGAAAAAATTCCGGTTCCCAAAGGCAAAAAGCTCCAGGTGGCGGCTTTGGACTTCACGGGCCGGGGGCTTGCCGAGCTTGAGACCGGCGCGCTTTCAGACTTCTTTAGAAGCGCTTTGGTCAATACCAACGCTTTCGTGGTGGTTGAGCGCGGCGACATGGACAAAATCATGGAGGAACAGAAGTTCCAGCAAACCGGCTGCTCCACGGATGAATGCGCGGTTCAGATCGGAAAAATCCTCAACGTCCAGAAGATTTTTGTCGGCGGTGTTACCCTGCTTCAAGGCGTCTACTACCTAAATTCCAAAATCGTTGATGTGGAAACATCGCAAGTGCAAACTGTCAGGCAAGCGCGCGTGGGATCGGTCCACGAGTTTCAAAAAGCCGCCGAGGCGATGGCCAACGGCTTTGCCGGCCTTTTGGTCGAGATCGAGCCGGAAACCAAAACAGAACCGGAGAAGAAAGGGCGATAAGTTAAATTTTTTCCAGCAGTTTGAGGTAGGCGTCTCGGGAAATACCGAGGGTTTTTAAATTGTTCTTGATGATAAAAACGGGTATGTCGCTGAGCTTTGGGAAAACAACGGGCCGCTTGAGATCGGAACGCGAATAAAAAATATGATCTCCGGCTGTTCTGAGATAACGGCAGCCCAAATGGAGGACAAATTTTTCAAATTTCCTCCAATGGACAGGAAAGATTCGAGGCATTAAACGACAGAGGTGAATGGTTTTTCAGAGTGTCCGACAAGAACCGGCGGAATCCACTCCTTGCGAGATTTGGCCCATCCCATTTCCGCCAGGTAGTTTTCCAATGTGCCGGCTTTGGCCATTTCTTCAACAAAAGCGGCGCATATCAGATCGAATTTCTTTAATGCGTCCTCATACGTTTTGCCTGCCGCTGGAAGGTCAAGAACCGGGCAGTAAGCGATAAACGCGTTGCCCTCGCGCAAAACATCTATCGGCAAATTTCCATTGAGTTTCAGCTTTGGTTTCATAAATCAAAGTTTACCAGAATTTTTTTCCCATTCCTGGGCGAGGGCGACAAGAGTGCGGCATGATTTTTCCATGCCGTCGAGCGACACCCATTCGTATTTGCCGTGGAAATTGTAGCCGCCGGTAAAGATATTGGGGGTGGGAAGACCCATGAAGGAAAGCCGGGCGCCGTCCGTGCCGCCGCGCACGGGTTTGATTTTCGGCTCAAGGCCCTGGGATTTGATGGCTGAGAGCAGATGCTCCATGACCTCGGGGCGCTTGTCAATCACTTCTTTCATGTTGCGGTATTGTTTTTTAAATTCAACATGAATTTCCGCCCCCGGGTATTTCAATTTTTTTGCGGCGACAATCGCCTCAAGGTGACGTTCCAGTTTTTTTAACTTGCCTAAATCATGCTCGCGGACAATGCCTTTTAGAGCCGCTTCTTCAACGGCGGCGCTGCAAGTCAGAAACAAGACATAACCCTCCCGGCGCTCGGTGGTTTCGGGAAGCATGTTTTCCGGCCACGAGCTCATGATGTCCGCGGCGATGCGCACGGCATTAAGCATTAAATTTTTTGCCAAGCCGGGATGGTAGTTGCGGCCTTTGATTTTAATAGCGACAGAGTCGGCGTTGAATGTTTCTTTTTCCACCACTCCCGCCACGTCGCCGTCAACCGTGTAGGCGTATTCCGCCCCGAATTTTTTGACGTTGAAATTATCCACGCCCCGGCCGATTTCTTCATCCGGGGTAAGGGCTATTTTGACGGCGCCGCGCTTGACGCCGGGATTTTTAATCAGCCATTCCATGGCGGTCAGGACAATGGCGATTCCGGCCTTGTTGTCGGCGCCCAGGAGTGTGCCGCCCGAAGCCGTGATAATGTCATGTCCCGCGCATTCCAAAAGCTGGGGGCAGGTTTTAGGGCTTAAAACAATTTTGTCTTTGCGGCTGATGACAATATCTTTGCCGTTGTAGTTTTTATGAACCTGGGGCCGGACGTTTTCGCCGCTGACTTCCGGCGAAGTGTCCAAATGCGCCAAGAATCCGATCACCGGAACTTTATGCGCTGCGTTGGACGGCAGGCTTGCCATGACATAGCCGAAGCGGTCCATGACCACGTTTTTAAGGCCGATTTTTTTCATCTCGCCTGCCGCAAGTTTCGCCAGCTTAAGCTGGCCCGGCGTCGAGGGGCAGGTTTTGCTTTCTTCTTTGCTTTGCGTGTTGATTTTAACGTAGCGCTCAAAACGCGAATAAAGTTCCTTTTTAAAGTCCATCCTGCCGCCTCCTATTATTTTTTTGGTCTTTTCCGAATTCTACGAAATATTATCGGGCAAAAAAATTTCCATTTACAATGATGCAAAAATACCATACAATCCTGCATTGTGTTAAACAGAATTATTGAGCTTCCGGGGAAGGCTTCTTTTTTTCTTTTCGGTCCGAGGCAAACGGGGAAAAGCACTTTAATCAAACAGCGCTGGCCCGAAGATGTTTGGACCATTGATCTTTTACACACGGACGAGCAAGTCAAATATTCCAAAGAGCCGGCCCTTTTGCGCCGTCAGGCCAAAAATAAAATCGCCAAAGGAGGGGTCAAAACCGTTTTCATTGACGAAATTCAAAAGGTGCCGGCCCTGCTGGACGAGGTCCAGGCCTTGATGGCTGAATTTCCGGCTTGCCGGTTTATTCTGACCGGATCGAGCGCAAGAAAATTAAGGCGCGGAGCCGCCAATCTTCTGGCCGGCCGCCTGCGGCAGAGATTTCTATTTCCTTTTGTCCACCAGGAGATTGCCTGCGATTTTGATTTGGAGCAGGTTCTTCGTTTCGGTTCTTTGCCCGCGGTTTACGGTAAGTCCGATGAGGAAAAAACGGACATTCTTAAAGCATACGCGCAAACCTACCTCAAAGAAGAGATTCAATCCGAGGGCATTGCCCGCAATCTCGGGGGATTCTCCAGGTTTTTAGATGTCGCCGCGGCCCAGTGCGGCGATCTGGTCAATTTCAGCGCCATCGGCCGCGAGGCTCAGCTTGCCACCAGGACCGTGCAATCCTATTACGAAATCATCGAGGATACCCTGATCGGCTTGCGTCTCGAGGGCTGGCGCAAAAGCCCAAGAAAGCGTTTGAGCGTTCATCCTAAATTCTATTTGTTTGACTTGGGAGTGACCAATGCCATCAATCGCCGGCTGGCGGCCGATCCCGATCCTGTGACGCGGGGGAGGCTTTTTGAGCAATGGATCATCCTTGAGACCCATCGTTTGCTTGCTTATAAAAACAGCGAAAGCCGTCTTTTTTATTGGCGCACGAATAACGGCGCCGAGGTGGATTTGCTTATCGAGCGGGGCGGAAAAATTTTAGCCGCTTGTGAAATCAAATCCTCCAAACATGTCAGCGGCGCTGATTTAAGCGGCCTGCGCGCTTTTAAAGAAGATTATCCCAAAACTCCTCTTTATGTTATTACTAACGATGACCACGCCTATCGTTTAGGCGAGGCCAGGGTGCTCTCCTGGAAAGATTATTTTGAGATGGTTCGCGCGGATAAGGAAATATGAGCCCAAATTCCGCACTTGGGGAAACATTACATTGGGAAAAGTTCCGAACGAAAAAGTGCGGAATTTCCGACCCTGTCGGTGGGAGATTGCTTCGTTCTGCGAAGCAGTCTCCCGGGGTAATCCGGCGCGAGGCGCCCCCAAGCTCTGGCGAGGGAGATTCCGTAGCTACGGAATCTGGGATGAGGTAATTATTATGGCGGAACAAACCGATAAAAAAGAAGAAAAACTTCCCTTTTGGCAGTCGCTGAAAATTTTGCTTAAGGCTTCGCGGGGATTTTGGCTCATCAATTTGAGCAATTTCGGCGACGGCATCGCCTATTTCGGGATTTTGACGCTCTTGACCCGGTTTTTGGGCACGCGGGTGGGCATGTCCGATCAAATGACAGGCGTGAGCGTTTCCATTTTTACCGGCCTGGTCACGCTTTTTATGTTCGGCGGCGGTTTTGTTTCCGACCGGCTTGGCGTGAGAAAGGCCCTCACTTTGGCGATCGGCCTGATTTTGGCGGGCCGGGCCATAATGACGGGGGCACCTCTTTTTTCCGGAGCGTCATTGGCCCTATTTATGGTATGGGCCGGACTTTTTGTCACCGCCTTCGGCGAGGGCGTTATTCAGCCGGCCCAGTACGCCGGAATCAAGGAATACACGGATGCCCGGACAGCCACGGTTGGGTACGGGATTCTGTATTCAATTATGAACTTGGGAATTTTAGTGGTCGGTTTTTTGTCGCCTTACGTGCGCACCGACGGGGTTTTTATGGATTTCGGCTTCGTCAAGCTTAACGGCCTTGGGCTGGGAATAGACGGCGTTTTTTGGATGTGCGTTATCATTACGGCCATGATGTTTTTGGCCCAGTCCCTGTTTTTCACGAAAAAAATCGAAGATACCCAGCGTTTAATTCAAACGGCCGGGGCTTCTAGCCCCAGCTCCGTCCCCGAAGCTCTGCGGAGCGGGAATGAGCCCAAGCAAGACAAATCGCATTTGACCTGGAAACAGAAGCTTATGGAATTTCCGCTCATGGATCCTAAATTCATGTTTTTTATTTTTATCCTTCTGCCGGTGCGCACTATGTTCGCTCATTTATTTTTGACTTTTCCTGACTATGTTTTCCGGGCTTATCCGGCCGCGGTCAGCGCCAAGTTTGAATGGATCAACGGGATCAATCCGTTTATCGTCATGTTTCTTGTGCCGGTAATCGCGGCCATGACGCGCAATGTCAATATCGTCAAGGTCATGATCGCAGGAACCCTTGTTTCCGCGGCAACCACCTTTATATTGGTGCCCGGCCCCACCCTGACGGCGCTTTTGCTCTACATTGTCTTGTTTTCCGTGGGCGAGGGTATTTGGGGCTCGCGGTTTCTTGAATATATTTCAGACATCTCTCCCGCGGGCAAAGTCGGCGCTTACATGGGCTTGGCCGGAATTCCCTGGTTTTTTGCCAAGTTCACGACCGGGCTTTATTCCGGTTATATGCTTAATCGCTTCATACCTGCTTCCGGCCAGATTGATTCAAGCACCCTGTGGCTTATTTACGGATGCTTCGCCTTAATCAGCCCCATCGGGCTTTTGCTTGCCAGAAAATGGCTTACCGTCATCCCATCAGGAAGATAATTCCATATATCGTTGCCGCGGCCGCGGCCGGCGCGCTTTATATGATCTTTTGGCCTAAAATTCAAAGCTTTAGGATTTATATTTTGGAAGGCAGGACAAAAGGAAGCCTGAGCGAATTACGCCGGGCCGTGAATTTTTACTATCAGCGAAACGGAAAATATCCCGCGAGCCTTGAGAACTTTTTTCCCGGCGAAAACCTCGGCTTGAAAAAACTGCCTGTTTTATGGGACGCAAAATATCTCAGACTGCCGCACCCGCCGACCTCTGAGGTGGTTCATGTTTCCGGCCCCAAGTTGACCGACAGCGGCCGTTGGGCCTATGTTGACAATCCCATGAGTCCTTATTGGGGAAAAGTTTATATAGATTGCATTCATAGGGATTCCCGTGGCAGTCCCTGGGTTTCCTATTAGCTTCTAATTCTACAGCCGCATTTTTTCCCTCTCCCTTGAGGGGAGAGGGCAGGGTGGGGGTGATAAAGGTTTGCTCGCGATGATCCCCTCACCCGCGCCGAGCGCGGCCTCTCCCTCAAGGGGAGAGGCGACAAAAAATGCGGCTGTAGAACTAATCAATGCCTTCGCTGAGCCAGCGGTCTTTTTTGCTGCTCTGGCGGCCCCCGCCGGCACGTTCGGGGACGGCTGTCAGTGCCTCCAGGAACTTTTGGCCGAGTCCGGCAATTCGTTGTTCCATATTTTTATCAAAGCGCGCTCTTTTTCGCAGTCTTTTAATGCCTTGAGAGGCGGCCGGGGGGCTGATTTTGAACATCGCGGCAATCTCGCCCAAGGGCAGGGCGCATTTGTCTCTTAGCAGCAGCATGGCGATCTGACGCAATTCATCATGGCCCCAGCGGTTTTCAAAGAGGGTTTTACGTCCGGCGTTCAAAGTCTCGCACAGCAAATCCGCGGTCTTTTGCGCGCCAAGGCCGGCTGTTTGCAGGCCGGCTTTGGCGTACGCTTTTGATAATTTTGGCGTTTCTAAAATTTTTCCGTTGATGATTTTGAAAAAATTTGCGGCAGCGTTGTCTTTTGCCTCCATGAACGCCTGATAGGCGCGGCGCCGCTCCTTATCCGATAGCCCGAATTCTTTAAGCGTTTCATCAGGATTGAGCCAGGAGGGGATTTTGTCCAAGCCTAAAAAGGCCCGATAGCTGGACCATGGGTAATCTTCGGGAGGTTCGGCTAATTTGACTTTGATCGGACTTTGATGAATATGGCGGGTCAGGTTCGCAAGATAAGGATTTTTTTCAATCAACGACGCCTTGAAACGCCCTTGAAACAAGTGGCCGGCTCGTTTATGGCTTCGGTTGAAGTATTGCGTGTAATTGCCGACGATATGGCGCATGGGCAGGGACAAAAAACCGCCCCGCGCTTCAAAGATAAGATGAAAATAATTTTTCAAGAGCGCGTAGGCGTGAACGACCGCTTGCCAGCGGCCGGCGGCTTCGCCGATAAGTTCGAGAAAGCGTCTGTAGTCCGCGTCATTTTTAAAGACCGGCCGTTCTTCGTTGCCTCGGGACATGACATAATAGTAGGCGCCTGGAATTTCCAGGCGCAAAAGACGAGCCATGATAAAAATGATGGTAGCAAAATGCTGATGGGGTCTTCTTTCGTGCTAGCCGTAGCTGTTTTGCTGATTTCGGCCCGCAAATACCTTTGGCTTGGCCTTGTCGCCGCCTCGCTGATCCTTGGTATTTTCAACCTTTCCGCCGTTGATTTGCTAAAAGCCGTAACCGGTACCTTCGCAGATCCCTCGGTCCTTTTGATGGCCGCGGCTGTGGGACTTATTCCCGTCATCGGCGCGGCCATGGAAACATCGGGCTTGATGAATGATCTGGCCAATAATCTCCGCTTGAATACCAAAGTGTTTCTAGCCTCATCCCCGGCTTTGATCGGCATGTTGCCCATGCCCGGCGGAGCCCTTTTGTCCGCGCCTATTGTGGCCAGAAGCGGTTCCTTTCTTAACGATAAACAAAAAACAGCCATCAATGTCTGGTTCAGGCATGTCCTGGTTTTCATTTACCCTTTAAGCCCGCTTTTGGTCGCTTCCAAGGTGGCCGGCGTCGCTTTGTATGCCCAGGTCATTTATCTTTTGCCTTATTGCGGCCTATTGATTTTTCTGGGCTATTGGTTTTTGCTTAGAAACATCAAGGGGCAAATAGAGTATGAATCGCATTTCGATTTGAAAAAACTGCTGGTTTCCTTAAGCGTCATCATGGCGGCCCCCTTGGTTCACCTGACGCTGGTGACGATTTTTCCGGGAATCTTGAAAGAAGCCTGCCTTTTGACCGGCGTGTCAACCAGCGTGCTTTTGGCCTTTTTGCTGGGCGGCCTGGGCGCCAAGTCGGTTAAGCTTATTGTTCGGAAAATGAAGCCGTGGAATTTTGCCCTGATTATTATCGGCGTTTTCCTTTTTTTAAATGTTTTCAAGGCTTCCGGCGCGGCCATGATTATTTCTCAAATGGCTCTGCCTAAGGTTGTTCTTTTAGCGGGCGTGGGGGTCTTTTTCGGCTTTTTAACCGGCCGGGTGGACGTGGCCGTGGCCATGCTGGCCCCGATTTATTTCTTGAAATACGGCCGCCAGGCCATGACGCATTTAGAATTCACCTTTGCCTATTTTTCGGTTTTTATGGGTTATGTCATGTCGCCGGTGCACCCCTGCGCGCTCGTTTCGCTCCAATACTTCCATACGGAGCTCAAAGACTTGTTTAAGATGATGGGCCGGGCCGCCCTAATCGCTCTGGCTGTAAATTTTCTTGCCGCGAGTTTGCTTTTGCCAAGCAGATGAAGGCAAGAGCATAAATCGCAAGGGCGGATAAAACCAGAAATTGAAATCCGAAGGTCATGGCCAGAACAATGGCCAAAACCGAGGCAACAACCGACATTCCGCCGTTTACGGCCCAGGCAATGGGTATGATGTCGGGAAATTTGGAAAGTTTACCGATGGCGAAAGGGAAAGGCATGCCTAGAAGAAGTCCCGCCGGCAAGATAAAAGCGCAAACAGCCGCTATTCTCAACATGATCGGCTGTTGAAGAAGAATCTGCGCTGTTTCCGGACGCGCCACAATTGTCCAGCCTGTCAGGGACCACAGCCCAAGAATGCTCAGCCATATTTTTGGGTTTTTCCAAGTTCGCTTGAGCGAAAAACTGCCCAAGCCCGCTCCTGCCAGGAGAATCGGGATGGTCACTGCCATCGAATAAATGGGATGTCCCAGGAAAAGCACGCATTTCTGTATAAAGAACATCTCTATGAACATGAATCCAATTCCCAAAAGAGAGAAATATGCGATTGTGGGAATATGCGCTCTCAAGTTTTCAGTTTTTTGGGCCAGCTTCCAGCATGGCCACCCGACCAGAAAAGCCGTCAGAACGACCGTTTGAAAAACCAACATCAAAAGCACCAAGAAAGGCCATCTTCCCTGGATGGAATCAAAGTATCCTGCCCGGCCCGTATAAGGCTTGAAGGCGTGGGACCATCTGCCATATTGAAAAAAGAAAGGATTGTCATCGGTCGCAGGTTTCACGTTGAATGGGTAAGTGTGGTAAAAATATTTCTCCCCGCCTTGCCTGGCGGCCTTTATGAATTGGTTGAAAGGATTGGCAGGCGCGGCCCCTTCTTGTAAAGAAAAAGGAGAATATATCAGGTCATAGGCCAGCCTTTTTGCCTGGAGCCACTTTCCCAGTTGTCCGAGCTGTTCTAGTTCGAAGGGTCGTTATAGTCGCAAAAAGCCTGCAGGGTGTAGAGATAGCTTTCCATCAAAATATAGGCTCCGGAGGAAAGCGCGGCCAGGCTGTCTACTCCGAACAGGACAATGGAGTCATACTTTTTGCCGGTCCTTCTTACGAAGCTCCGCCCGTCTTCCATATAAAGGTTGACGTTCTTTTTCTTAAAAACGCCGCCGATGTATGAAGAAAAATATTCCGTTACGATCTTGACGATAGTGGGATTGATCTCGACTGCGTCAATTTCCTTGGCTCCATACTTGTATGCCGTCAGGACGTCGGCCCCCCCGCCGGACCCTATGACCATCGCCCTTTCAAGAACCCCTTTCCCTCTTAAGACATAGACGAAGTCTCTGGGGACAAACAGAAGAGAATTAGGGCCCAAAGCGGCCAGGTCAATCCGGTGCATGGGAGTCTGCGCGTCGCCGTCTATCAATATTCTTTTATGTCCCTCTTCGGCATTTTTGTTTGAGATGATGTCAATCCTCGATATGGCATTCCACTGCGAGAATTCAACCTTTGGGTTTTTAAAAAGGGTCCAATATTGTTTGTTTCTTTCGGGCAGAAAAACGAACCCTTTGTATCCAAGCCAGGAAGCTATGGCCGTCAGAACGAGCAAGGCGGCGAGCCTGGAAAACCTCATCGGAGCCATGAGCAAGGCGCTCAGTAATCCCGCCGTGAAGATCAAGGTCAAAAGCGCTTCCGCTCCCATAACGCTGATTAAAAGCGTGTATAGCAGGCAGCCGGCAGCAGACCCCATGAGGTTGAAAAAATAAATACGGCCGGACCGCCCGGGATGATGAAAAAAGACCCCGCTGACCAGCAGTCCGAAGAAAAAGTAAGGGATCATGATCAGCACGTAGGACGCGCTATAGTTGATCAAAGTGAAGAAACTCTGGGAGGAAGCGAAAAAATCATTGGCAGAAGAGAGCCTTCCGATGATCAGCATGCCCAATAATTCTGAGATGGAAAAACCCGCCAGGCATAACCTGTATAAATCCCGTTCCTCCATTTTTTTGAACTTATTGAAAACTGAAAGAGCGGTTCCGCCAGCGGCCATCCCCAGCAGTCCCAGGGTGATGACAAAATAAACAAGATGATGCCAGTAAAGAACGGATAAAATTCTGGTCTCAAGCAATTGGAGGGCCAGAGTCAGGAGAGAAATCAGAAAAACGCAGATATAAATTTTTTTAGCCAAATCGTTGATCCTAACGCCGGATGAGCGATTTGAATTATATCTTATACCGCTAGGACGGTCATTTTTCTTTCAAACCTCTGTAGAATAATATGGCTGGTTCAGGGAGGCTCTTTTATGCGCAACATGGAATATTTCGAGAACTTCGACAAATTTTGCGGATCAATAAGGGGCGGCGGAGCTTTTCTTGTTGTTGAGGGGCCCGGCGGCAAGCCCAACGTGATGACCATCGGCTGGGGCACGATCGGCGTGGTTTGGTACCGGCCTATTGTGACGGTCATGGTGCGGCCCTCGCGCTATACCTTTACGCTCATTGAGCAGGCGAAGCATTTTTCGGTCAATGTTCCGGTCGGCAAATTCAAGGATGAGCTCAATTTTTGTGGCACTCATTCCGGCCGCGACGTGGACAAAATCGCCAAGTGCAATCTTGCTGTGGCACCGGGTAAAACCAAGGGCGTGTCCGTCATCAAAAACTGCGATTTGATCTACGAATGCGAAATTGTTCACAAGACCAAGGTTGACCAGAAAACTTTCATTCCGGACATTATTGACCGCTATTATCCCAAGGGCGATTTTCATACGATTTACTTCGGCCAAATTCTTCACGCCTACCGGCCGTAGCAATGGGGTCAGGTCTTCAGAAGGGGAAGGGGTCAGGTCTTCATTTGTCACTTGTTACAACAAACTGTGGCCGCCATTTAGTTCCCATCAACAAGTGACAAATGAAGACCTGACCCCTTCCCCTTCAGGAGGCAGATATGAGCATTTTTGACGGGATCATCGTTGCCATTGCGGCGCTTGGCTTAGTGTTTTGGGTGCGCGGGTGCTTCAAGGCGGCGCGCGCAGACTGCATTGCGGCGTTGATCATCGCCGCGTTTGCCTGCGGGATTTACTTCTACCTTTTCAGCGCGACAAACGTCGCTTATTTAGGCTCAGGGATTTTTGCTGTTTTCTTGCTGGCCCTACTGCCGTTCGTTCGATTGCTTCGCATGCCTTTAGGGCGTCTCTTGATGGGCGTTTGCGTGGCGCTTGCTCTGGCGGCAGGCGCGCTGGAACATAAGCTGGTTTCTGCCGGCAACGCCCTATTGGTCATCGAGCCTTATCGCACGGGCAAAGGCTGGGCTTTTGACGAGCCGCGTTTAGGACTGCACGGTGAGCCGTCCCGCTTCGCAGAGCTTCGGGGACGGAGATATGGCCAGTAGCCATGGCCGTTTATCCAGGGTGTTCCGGAAATGATTGACCGGTTGGTCGCAGGTCTTCCAGGTTCCGACAAGAGCGTGCGCCTGATTTTTTCCCAGCGCCCATTTCCCGGGGCTCCATTGCGTTTGGACCGGCGCCGGATGCAGGACGCGGGCTATTGGTATTACAGCAAGGACTACGACAAGGAAGGCTGGCTGTGCCCGGCCCTTTTTAAGTTTTTCCCCAGAGCCCCACGGCATATTTACGTAAAGGCCGAGGCCAAATGAGGGAATCTGGTCCCATTGCCCGGTTTGATCATGAACGTCGACGTTGTTGAGGGCAATCTGCTCGACCAGCAGGTGGACTGCATCGTTAATGCTTGGAACAGAAATATTATTCCCTGGTGGCTATTGCTTCCACAGGGCATCTCTGGCGCCATCAAAAAGCACGGCGGCTATCAGCCATTCATTGAGCTGGGCCGCAAAGGGGCCATTCCTCTTGGCGGCGCGGTTTTGACCAATCCCGGAAAGCTGCCATTCAAGGCCATTATCCATGTGGCTGGAATAAATATGCTGTGGCGCTCATCGGAAGAATCCGTCCGAGCTTCGGTCCGCAATGCCTTGGCATTGGCACAACAGCATGGTTTCCATTCGATCGCTTTTCCACTTATTGGTGCTGGCACAGGCGGCGGGAAGCCTGAACGCGTATTGAATATCATGGTCGAAGAAGCATCGGCTGCAGATTTCAAGGGAAAGGTCCGCATTGTTGTATTCAAGAAGGGCAGTTAAGCGCAAGCCGCGCCGATGAAGATCGCCAAGTTCGTTGGTTACGCTCTGAGCTTGCTCGGTGCCGCCGTTGTGCTTTGGGCGCTGGGGGTGACCGGATCGTTTTGTTTTGATTGGGCGGCACGCGGAGCGCCGGATTGGAATGGTTGGCCCGACTATCTGGTTTTCTTCATGGTCATGGCCCTCATTGCGTCACTGGGCGCAGGTTGTGCGATGAAGGGGTTTCGTCTCGCTCGGTCCGCAACCGCGGATGCAGAGCAGTCCGCGTTGAATATCATCGGTCTCATCATCACGTTCGCCGTTATCATCGCGATCAGCGGCATGGCTGTGAGCGCCTCGGTCAAGATTCGTTGGGCGGCCATAGCCGTCCTCGGCCTGCTCTGGCTCATAATTGCGGCGGGCAACGCCCAAAGGAGACGGGGTCACATCTTGACAATTGACAATTCATGGGTGAGCCAGACGCTAAAGTTATCCTTAGCTTGGATGAATTGTTAATTGTCAAGATGTGACCCCAGACGTTTCAAAGAGTCATTGCGATGGGAGGAGACACTGATACGACAGGCGCGATCTTCGGAGCCTTATGCGGCGCGGCAACCGGCGCGCAGGGCATTCCCGCAGAGTGGCTGCGAGGCATCTGCGACTATCCGCGTTCGATTGGGTGGGTCAGGGAACTCGCGCGCCGGCTGCACGCGGCCGCCGTAAAAAAGGACATGACCGCGCCGCTCCCCTTGGCCTGGCCTTGGGTCCCGGCGAGAAACGCTTTTTTTCTGGCGGTCGTGCTTGGACATGGCTTGAGACGTCTGCTGCCGCCTTATTCATGAGAATCGCCAAGCTCGTTGCCGTGGCGGTCTTTCATTAAAAATAAAACTGATACAAAATGACCAGGGGAAGTAATGCCTAAATCCAAACTGCCCGCCTATGTTTCTACGGCAGCGGCTTTGGTCCTTGCCTTGTTGTTCCGGCCGGGACTGCCTATGCCGGAAGCTTGGGAGCAGTTGCGCAAAATTCTATTTCCACTGGCCTTCCTGGATTTGGCGTTTCACGAAGCAGGGCATTGGATTTTCGGGATTCTGGGGTGGCAGTTTTTAACCACGGCAGGCGGCACACTGATGCAATTGGCCATGCCCACGGCCTGCCTCGTTCATTTTCTACGCCGGAAAAGCCGTTCCGGAGCGCTGGCCGTTCTTTTTTGGATCGGTTTTAGCCTCGTGAATGTTGCCTACTACGCCGCGGACGCGAAACTCCAGGCTCTCGTGCTCATCACGGGCGAGTCCGGCGCCGAAAGCGGCATGCACGATTGGGGCTATTTATTCGGCGCGCTGGGTTTGCGAAACTATTGCGTGGGCATCGGGCAAATTTTATTCGCTCTCGGCTGTTTTTTAATGGCCTATCCGCCGGCCTACGGCGTGTTCACGCTCTGGGGCGGCACAAGCGGCAATGGCGATCCAAACTGAACTTTATCGAGTCCTCTTATTTATTAGTGTTATCGCTATTGTTTACGTTGCGGCGGCAGGAATTTTAATCCGTATCGCTTACCGAAAAATAATGAAAATACAGCCAGGCAAAACAAGCTGCTTGGCAGTTCTATTAAAGCGAACAGCTCTTGTCCTGGCTTCCATTTTCACCATCTGCATTGCCTATGGCTATTTTATTGAGCCATACTGGCCGCAAGTTATCACGGTGCGCCTGACAAGCCAAAAATTGGCTCAAGGAACCAAACCAATTCGGATTGTCCATATCTCTGACATCCATTCCGATCCCAAACCAAGGCTTGAAGACCGCTTGCCCGACATCATAGCCAGCCTCAAACCCGATTTGAATTTTTTCACGGGAGACGCGGTCAATTCACCCGATGGTTTGCCTGTATTCAAGCGCTGCCTTGCCCAAATTGCCGCCATTGCGCCGACCTTTGCGGTAAAAGGGAATTTTGATGGCTGGTCCAATCTGGATTATTTTGGGGGCATAAAGGTGCAGGAATTGGCCGGCAATGCCGTAAAAGTATCCTTAGGCGGCGGCACAGATGTTTGGGTCACCGGCGTACTGCCCGCAAGCAAGGGTTTGCTGGACAAAGCTTTGCTTAAAATACCATCTGGAACCTTTGTGATTTTCCTTCACCATTATCCTGATCTGATTTATGAAGCTGCCGAACATAAAGTGGACCTATATCTTGCGGGGCATACTCACGGCGGCCAAGTGGCCATGCCGTTCTACGGAGCGCTCATCACCCTGGCCGAATACGGCAAGCGTTTTGAGGCTGGACTTTATCAGGTTGACCAAACCCGACTTTACGTTAATCGCGGCATCGGTATGGAGGGCCCCCGTGTGCGTTTTTTCGCCAGGCCGGAAATTACTCTTATTGAAATCGGCCCGCAATGAGCGAAAATGTCGAAAAGCAGCCTCCGTCTCTTCTTGAAAATTTTCGCATTGTTATCCCCAATGTCAGTCCTATTGAAACAAAGTAAAAATATGTTTAATCGAGCCATGCAAATGACCTGCATTTTTGCCGCGACTCTTGCATTTTTATCCCAGACCCCGGCTTTGGCTGACGGAATTATATGGGAGGCCCCGAGCGCTCAAGAGCTTGTCGCCCAAAAAGCCCAGCAAGCCTGGGTCGAGTGGAAGGATGGCCGCGAGCGGCTGGTTATTGCCGTCAACCCGAAGGGCGTCTCGCCGCATTTGGCCTGGATGCTCCCTTTGCCTGTTCCTGCCAAGCAAGCACAGCTCAATTTAGTGGACCATCTGCCTTCCTGGCCCGGAGACGAAGTCCGGGCAGGATCTCATCTGGCGAGTCATCCGGTCATACTGATCTTTTATTTTTTTCTCTTATTTATAGTAGGCGGATTCGGGGCCGCGGGAGCTATTGTCTTGCTGATCATATTTATATTGAGCGCAATCTCTATTGGGCCCGGCCCGAGCCTCCCTGAGTTGTCCAATTTGGAGGTTCAGGCATTGAGCCATGTGGAGCTGAGCGGGCTGGTTTCGGAACTCGCGGACACCCCCTCGGTTGAAGCCCTGGAGCGCTATTTAAAGGCCATGTCCTGCGCTTTTCCGGCGCCGGCCCGCCCTTGGTATCCTGTGCGCCTGACCTCGGTTTACGCCCAAGTAAAAACTCCCATTGATCTTCATCTGACAGGGTGGCAATCGCCTGAAGATACGATCCCCAAAGCGGCGCTGATTGGTTACTATCAAGGAGACAAGGCCCCGCGCCGGCACACGCGGATTGTCTTTCAAGGCCGCGCCGCAAGCTTGACGCAAGATTGGACCTTTGTCCTAAGGGCTAAGACTCTGGACCTGCGGCTGGCCGCAATGACCGCAGCGCATCCATTCATTGCCAATGCGCTTTTGCTCCTTCTTTGTTCCTTGGCAAGCAGTTTTATCCTGGGCTTTCTGGTGTTCCCGGATTGGCGCAACGCCGCCGGCTTGCGCCCTCTGGCATTGCTCGGCGCCAGCGGCATCCTGCCCTTTATTGGCCCAAAGATGGTTCTGCGCCGGTTAAGACCTCTCCCATCGGCGCCCCCAAGCCCCCTGCCAGTGACTGAGCCGGTTGCCCTTATGGCTGACCAACCGCATGATCCTAAATATTTTTGGGGAGCGGCCTTCGTCGTTATGGGCGCGATTTGCCAGGCTCTTGGATTCATGATTGACGACAATATGGCGCAAGCCATAACTGTTATCGGCAGCGGGATATTATGCGTTGCCGGCCTTTCCATGTTCTATATCTACAAGGGGCATCCCAAGAGAACCTCCGTTATTACCGCGTGCGCGTGTGCCGTGTTGCTTCCAGTCATAGGGCCTATTCTTGGTTTGCTCTCCAGGCCTTTATTCACGGCTGCTCCAAAACCAGTTGCTCCTGCAAAGACTATGCTGGCCCGTTGGAAGATTGTTATCTTTGGGATGGCCGCTGCCTGTCTGTTCCTGCATCTTTTAGCAAGCTCCTGGTTTATTGGACTTTGGCCCCTGGATCATGCCACTGTTTCCATCCAATACTCAGGCCACGGATTCGCAAGTTTGATTCGGAAAGCGAATGAAGGGGCTACCAGGGGCAATCTTTCGAGCATTGGTTCTGCCCTCAGCGCTTACTATGACGATACGCAGGGCGAATACCCCAAGGATTTGGAAGCCTTGACCGCCGGCGGCAAATATCTAAAAACGATTCCACCGGCCATGACCCCGCCCTACCATCCAAACTCCTCCGAAGTGCTCTACCTCACGGGCGAGCAATATGCCCGTGAAGAATTAGATGATTCAGGCGGCTGGGGTTATGTTGTCAGCGGGCCGTCGTCAGGGACCGTCTTTGTCAACTGCACGCATACCGATACCAAAGACAGGGTATGGTCTTCTTATTAAAACGAAAATACCCCGCATGACGGCAGGTCCGAGACCTGATCCCAATCCACATCACTTTTAGTATGCTGAAAATATGAGACCCAAAAAATCAAAAACTCAAAAGACTCTCTCTTTGCTTCTTTCAGGCAAAAACAAAGAAGCAAAGAGATATGCCGGCAAGCATGTGCTTGTGGTCCGGGATAAGGTGATGCCATTAAGGGAAAAAGAAGAAGAGATTTGGCAGGACATCGAAGGTCTGAGGAAAAAATACGGGCAAATGCCTGTTATCACCTTTGTGCCGCGTCATGACATCTCTTATATTCTTTTGACGTGCGAATAGCCCGATTTTCCTTTACAAAAATCGGGCATGGCCCGTTGGGAGATATTTTCCGGCCGTATGCGGACGTTTTGTTTTTTGCCAAAAAAACGGGAGCCTGGCTGTCAATCAACATGGTTGTAGATTCGGGGGCCGACTACACCTTGTTGCCCAGGAGGTATGCGGCGGCATTGGGGATTGACCTGGGTCGAGAGTGCGTTGCTGAAACCACGTTGGGCGTAGGCGGTTCAGAAACGGTTTATCTCTACAAGAAATTGCCTGTCAGGATTGGAAATTGGCAAAAAGAGATTCCAGTGGGGTTTTTGGAACGTGATGACATCCCCGCCTTATTGGGGAGATTGGACTGCCTGGAAGTCCTCAAAGTGACTTTTCAGAATTACAAGACTACGCTTGAAAAATAACCGGCGTTGTCTGCTATCTGGGGAACTGTTAAAAAGCGGTGGGCAACCCATAGGGAAATCGGGGGATGCCATACTTGATTCCTCTAAGCCTCGGAAGAAAAATAAGTCAATAATACCCTAAAATGCCAAAATTACCCATGGAAACAATTCTGGGAAAATTTTTAAGAACGAGAAAACCGGGGCGCAAGCCAAAGAGTTGTTGTCTTGGCGAATTAAGTATGGTGTCCCCCGATTTTAACGAATATCACCAACAATTTGTTCAATAGACTGAACAAATTGTTAAAAAGCGGTTTTTTTCTTATCATGTAAAGGCCATGGCGGCTAAGTATCACCGGAAAATTCCTCTTGATAAATTAAAAAAACACCTTGCCTTGCCCAACCCCCCCTTGCAAGTGCTGTTGGGGCCGAGGCAAACGGGAAAGACGACGGCTATCGGGACTTTTATAAAAAGCTGGGAAGGCCCGTCTTTTTATCACACCGCCGATCTTATATCGCCTCCGGATGCGGCGTGGCTTGAAGATAAATGGAAGCAGGCCAGGAAAAAAATCCAGAGAGGCAAAAGGACATTGCTTGTTTTCGACGAGGTTCAGAA
>JACQWW010000012.1 GCA_016209025.1 Elusimicrobiota bacterium
GGATGAGAAGCCAGGAGAGAAGACAGCTTAGAAGCCGGAAAAATAAACGAGGCTTGGATTTATTACGGATTATTCTGCTTTTTTGGCTGCTCATGGGTCACCTTGAAACAAAAAATAAAGACTTCTATTTTTGTTTCCCTGGTGACCCGATTTAGAGGAGTTCGGGGTGGAGGCCCGCTGGTCCTATTTTATCCTGCGGTTACAAGGAACAATGAAATTATAGCAAACTTTCTAACTTTTGCCGGCGGACTCTTGAGAGTTTTCAGAATCAGCTTTGTCCTGACCGGCCAGCTCTTCAAGGCTGGGTAAATCCTTAAGATTGCGCAGGCCGAACTGCCTTAAAAATTCCTGAGAGGTGGCGTAAAGAATCGGCCGGCCGATGGTTTCCTTGCGGCCGGCTGTTCTGATCAAATTCCTTTCAAGAAGGGTCTCGAGCGAAGCGATGGCCTCGACGCCCCTGATTTCCTCGATCTCGGCGCGGGTGATCGGCTGTTTATAACTGATGATGGCCAAGGTTTCCATGGCCGCCTGGGACAGCCGGTAGGTTGTCCGGTTTTTGTAGAGCCTTTTGAGCCAGGGCGAAAATTTCGGATTAGCGGCAAACTGCCAGCCGCCGGCCACCTCCAAAACCACCACTGGGGAATCGGTCTCGCCATATTTTGCCCGCAGAGCCTCAAGGGATTTGAGGATATCCGCCTCAAGCGTTTCCTGGCCGCCGCCTTCGCCGGCGCTTTGATCAGATTCGGCTTGGCCGCTCCCCTCGGCGCACCCGCCGTTAGAATCTGTCGGCCGGATGCTCAAAATATCCTTAAAGCGCTCAATGGTTAAAGGCTGGTCGCTGGCAAAAAGAACGGCTTCTAAAATTTTTTCGAATTGCGCCTCTTCCATCATTTTAAAACCTTGACCAAAATAATCTCGCCATAAGGCGCTTTTTGAACAGCGCGGATCGCGCCGCGCTTGATAAGTTCCAGGACCGCCAAAAAAGAGGCGATGAGCCCGCCCCTTTCTTTTTCACCTTCCCAAACGGCCTTAAGGGCCATAGTGCTGTCGCGGCTGATAAGCTCCATAATCTTGGCGATTTTGGCCTCAACGGGATACGGGTCTGCCCCGATGGCGTATAAGCCGCGATGAGCCGCGTCGAATTCTTCCAAAACCTTTCTGAAAGTTTCAAAAAGATCAAAAACGTTTTGAACGACGGAATACTGCTCCTCCTCAAAAACAGGCGCCGGCCGGAAAGAATAATCCTGCATTGAGCGCATCCGATCGCTGAGCGCCTGGGCGGCCCTGGCATAGCGCTGGGCCACTAAAAGCCGCGACACCAATTCTTGTCTGGGATCAGCCGCTGAATCTTCCGGCGCCACGCGCGGCAAAAGCATCCTGGCCTTGATCTGCATCAAGGAGGCTGCCATGACCAGAAACTCCCCTGCCATATCGACTTTGATGGCTCGCATGAAATCAAGATAACGCAGATACTCGTGCGTAATTTCGGCGATGGGAATATCGAAGATGTCGAGATTGTCCCTTTCGATAAGATGAAGCAAGAGGGCCAGCGGCCCTTCATAGAGGTCCAGATGAACCTCAAAATCCTCTTGCTGGGTTTGCGCTTTTTCCTGATCCGTCATGGTTCGATTTCACTCACCATGACACTGAGCGGAGTCGAATGTGTCACGTTCATCAGTTTAGTATTTCCAGAACTTCCCCAGACGGGTAAGTTCTGAAGTCTGAAACGCGAAGCCTAAATAAGTCTGAGGTCTGAAGCGCGAAGTCTGAAATAAAAAAGAACATCATTTTTTTCAGACTTCAGACCTTAGACTTCAGACTTAAAATTCATACTTCATACTTCAGACTTAAGATTTTGGGGGATTTCTCTTGTCCCAAGGCCTATGCGCTCTTTGACCGAAAGCATCATGGGTTTTGCCAAAGCGCGGGCTTTTTCGGCTCCCTCGTTTAATATCCGGACCAACTCTGACGGCTGACCAAGCCATTGAGTCATGCGCCGGCGGATGGGCTCCACAAAAACGCAAAGAGCTTGGGCCAAATCTTGTTTAAAAACAGCGTAGCCTTTGCCGTGATATTCTTTTTCAAGTTCAGCCGCGGTCTTGCCGCTGACCAGGCTGAAAATGGTCAAAAGATTGCTGATCGCCGGTTTTCGGGATTCGTCGTAAATAATTTCGCGGCCGGAATCGGTCACGGCCGTCTTGATTTTTGAAATGATCGCCTTGTCCGTGTCATCCAGGGCAATATAATTAGCCGCGCTTGAAGCGCTTTTGCTCATTTTGACTGCGGGATCGTCAAGGCCCATAATCCTGGCTCCTTTTTCCGGGATAACCGCCTCAGGCACGACAAATGTCTCGCCGTAAAGGTTATTAAAGCGCCTGGCGATTTGGCGCCGGATAATTAAAAAGGCCCGCATTGCCTGATTCTTGATCTCCGGACGTCCCGCTCCGCAGAGCTTCGGGGACGGAGCTTGGGACTGAGTCCCTGGCCGCCTTGTCTTTGAACTGGGTCATGCGGCGAAGCTCGCCGAAATAGGTGTGGCAGTTTAAAATCCAGGCCAGCTCGCTGTGTTCGGCCGCGTCGGACTGAAGAAAAATAATGGAACGTTTAGGATCAATGCCAGCGGCAAGGTAGGCCGCGGCGGTTTTCATGATGCTTGAACGAAGCTCTTGCGGTTTTTGCGCAACTGTTATGGCATGAAGGTCCACAATACAAAATAAACAATCGTAATCCGCCTGAAGAACCGCCCAATTTCTCAAAGCGCCAAGGTAATTGCCGATATGGATTACCCCTGACGGCTGAACACCTGAAAAAATTCTTTTTTTCAACGAAAATTAAAGGGGGATCGCGTTTTTAAACC
>JACQWW010000013.1:0-15542 GCA_016209025.1 Elusimicrobiota bacterium
TTTTACAGACGAAGAAATTCGCCGGGAAACAGCGCATTGGAGCCCGGTCCAAAGCGCAGACGGCAAGCTCTCGGTGCGCGAACAAGGCACGGTTTACAATGAAATGATTTCAGCGATGGAGAGCCCAAACTACGTCAACTGGAACCAAATCCGCCGCAAGCTTTTTGGCCGGGGACATCCCCTGGCGCGCGAATATGGGGGGCTTCCCGAGGCCATGCGGGAACTGAGGCCTGAAGATATCCGGCGTTTTCATAAAACCAACTATCATCTCGGCCCCAACATGGCGTTAATCGCGGTCATGCCCGTTTCCTGGTCCGCCGCTGAATTTTTATCCCGCCTGGAAGGCACGATGGAGAAGCTCCAGCCCGGGGAGGAAAAAAGAAATTATCCCGTTCTCCCCGACCCCGCTCCCGAGCGGCCTGAAATTCTCATCGGCCGCTATCCTTCGGATGAAATAGCCGCGCCGCAAGAGATGGTTTTGGCCTGGAAACCCTTGGCCGCGATGTCAGAGAGGAAAATGGTAAGAACCGGCGTTTTGCTTGACATTATCGCCGGGGGAGAAACCTCTTTTCTTCATCGGGATTTAGTGGATCAAAAAACGAAATCGTTCGACTCCGGTCTGACGGGCGTTTATTATCACCTCGGGAATTCGATGGCTGATTTTCCCGTGATCGGATTGGACGGACTTTCAGCGGACCGCGTTACGCCCCAGCATCTGGCTCGCCTGCGCGATGCCGTGATGCAGAGGATTAAGAGCCTCGGGCAGTTAAAGAAGGGCGTAGCGGAGCTGGCGCAAATGAGAGATAAGGCCCGATCATTAATTCGCTCTTATCAGCGGGCCGACCTTGAATTTATGGACGAATCACCCGGCTTCGGCAGCCGCTATAACGATGCCGGGTGGCACCGGCGCCTCGACATGCTCAATACAGAACCAGGTTTTGAAAAAGATATTTCCCGCAAGAAAATTTACGATGAGCTCTTAAAAGAAATCGAGGCTGGGGAAAACCCCTGGACCAAGATTGCCCAGGAAGCTGGTCTTTTTAAAACTCCTTTAGTCAGTGCAGTTAAGCCCGATCCTGGTCTTGCGGCGGCCCAAAAGAAAGAAACCGAAGAACGCATCCGGGCTCAGGAGGGACGTCTTAAACAGACATACGGGACCAAGGATCTGCAAGAAGCATTAGCCCGGTTTAAAAAAGATTATGACCGGAAAACGCAGGAGCTTGAGGCCCGCGACCAAAAAATCCGCAAGCCGTCTTTCGTAAAGGACCCGCCTTTAACGCTCGATGAACTGGATTACTCGCAAAAGAAAATCAAAGGCATTCCCCTGGTTCGGACTCATTTCGGATCCACCCCCTTCACCTCAATTCATTACTCGTTTGATTTAAGCCGGGTTCCGGCGGATAAACTTCACTTGCTGGCCATTCTCCCATCAGCCATCGGAAGTTTGGGCGTCACCACCAGAGACGGCAAAAAATTGGATTACGTCAAGACGAGCGAAACAATACAAATGGAAACCGGCGGGGTTGGCTTTAGCGTCTCGGTCACGCCGACCAGAGGCCGCGCGCAACTGTCGGCGAGCGCCTCGGCTTCATCTGCCGAAGAAATCGAGAAAGCCGGCGAATGGCTTGAAAATCATCTCCTGCGGTCAAACATTTCCATGGAAACCAGGGAACGCTTGATTGACCTGGTCAAATCCGAAATTCAAGGCTGCCGCGGTCTCTTGCAGGATGCCGAGGAAAACTGGGCCCAGGATTTGGCCGCGGCTTACGCCTATCAGGACCAGCCGGTTTATATGGCGCTTGAAAGTCCGTTCACCTCGCTTTACTATTTAAACCGCCTGCGCTGGCGGCTTGAAGGGCCTTCCGCCGAAGAGCGCTCCCGCTGGAGAATAATTTTTAATGATTATCGAAGCGGCATCAGCATATCCAGAAAAGATTTCGCCAAACGGCTCGAAGCTGTCCCCGGCGAAATGGGTGAATTTCTCCGATATGAACTTTCGCGCCTGCCTCCTGATTCATGGAGCAATGATATGGCCCGCATCCTGCGGGAAACCCAGGAAGATCTGGACCTCAATCCCGGTAAAACCATCAGCGAACTCTCGGATTTGGTTAAAAACGTTCTCTCGCGCCGCAATAGCCGCGCTCTTATTATCGGGAATACGAAAAACGCGGATCGCGCCGAATCGGTCCTTAAAACGATTTTAAGCAAACTGCCGAAAAAACCATACTGGAAAGCGGCTGGGCAGTCTAAAAAAGCCCTCGTCTTCGAGCGTCTCAAAGAACGCATGTCTGGTCTGACCAAGCGGCCGGTTTTTGCCGCCTTTGTCAGAAACGGAAACAAAACCGGCGTCCATGTCTTGGAGGCTCCGGCGCCGTCCTATAGCGCGCGGCGCCTCGATGACCTCCTCATTTATCTGGCCATGAATATTTTTAGCGGAGGCGGGGCCCACGGCTTTTTTATGAAAACTTGGTCCGCTGGCTTGGCCTACAGCAACGGGCTAAATTCATCCCCCCGGAGCGCCAGAACGAGCTATTATGCGGACCGCTCTGCGAGCCTAGCACAGACCATGAGTTTTGTAACCGGATTACCCGCAGCCACGGACCTAACCGACCCCTTTTTAGCGGAATATGCCTTGGCTGAATCATTCACGGATTATCGCAGGGCGAAAAATTTTTCATCAAGAGGCTGGTCATTGGCCAATGATTTGGCGGACGGAATCACCCCGGGTCTTGTGCGTGGATTCAAGAAGGCCTTGGTCAAGGCAGCGGCCAAAAAAGGCGTGATGGCGGCGTTGGCGGCGCGCCTGCCCTCAGCCCTAGGACGGGTCTTGCCGGGATACGGCCCCAAAGTTGCTTCGTTCAAGGGCGCCATGGGTTTCGCCATCGGCCCGGAGGAGCTCTTGGCCGGTTATGAACAATACCTCAAATACACAGGCGAAGCCGATTCCCTGCCCCGCCTGTACCCCAGAGATTTTTGGCCCCAAGAAGCAACCCCAGGGGATCCTCGCCCTGCCCTCTCCCTAAAAAACTTTTTCGTAAAAATCAAAACCCGTCTCAAAGAACTCGTCCATCTTTTCAGCCTTAAAGAACTTCAAGGCCAAAAGAAAAGCTCGGTCGGCAAAATGTTTTGGGGCATCGGCGTCTACAAAATCGGCGTGGAAGCCATGCGCTACGCCATCCCGGCCATTGCCTTCGGCGTTTTCGGCAGTCCCATGTGGGCGGCGATTTTCTTTGCGGCCAGAGGTTTGATCGAAGCCGCGGCCAACGGCATCGCGGGTTCCTTTGTCGCGAAATATAATCCCGCGAAAATCCTGTCCCTGGCGACTTTGACCCAGGGCTTGATCGTGGCCGGCCTTATCGCGGTGCTCGTGGCCGGGTTGTTTAATCCATGGATCATCCTGGCGCTCTATGTCCTCGAGGGGGCGGTAGCCGGAGTCGGCGACACAGCCAAAAAATACCTGGCCCCCGAACTTGTCAGCAATGATGAGGCACCTTTGCGCCGTTACAACGCCAGGCTTCACTTTTTTTATGAAATCGGCGGCTTGGCCGGGGGTCTCGTCGCCGGCACGCTCGGCGCCCTGGGTTATTTTCAGCCTCTGCTCATCCTGCCTCCGGCCTATCTCATCGCGGCCTGGATTTTTTCGCGCATCCGGACCATAAAAAAGACGGAAATGGTCAACGCGCCTCATCGAAACCTCTTCTCATTCTTCGATGATTTCGGCGAACGCGCCATAAGCCCTTTCCAGTTTCAGCCTGATGTAATATCACAAGAAACAACCTTCAAACAAAACTCCCCCAATCTGTCATTGCGCGTCCCGCCGCCGGCGGGACGCGGCAATCTCATAAAAGGAAATAATTCTAATGAGATTGCTTCGCCCGAGGCTCGCAATGACAAACAAAAAGAGGAAAATCTAACTTTCAAAGAAGCTTTAAAATTTTTATTCAAAAATAAAATTCTGCGCTGGTCGGTCCTGACCTACGTGGCCGCCTCCGTGGCTCACCGCATAGTGGAAGCCCTTTTAATCCCCAATTACGCAAAAAATGTCCTGAACCAAATTCACTATAGCGGCTATTTATTGACGTTAAGCAACCTGGGCGAACTTATCGGCGCCGTCATTCTTATGCTGGCCGCCTTTAAAATCAAAGGCCCCCTGCGCTGGTCAAAATGGCTTGCCGCCGGCTTAGCGGGGCTGTGGGCTTTCAGCATCGCCTTGCCGATGCCGGCCGTTATTGCCTTGCTTTTGATGTTTTCCGCGACCATGATGCTTTCTATCTTGACCATCGAGTCCCATTTCGCGGCTGCGCCAAAAAACATGCGCGGCCCGGTTCTGGGCCTGACCGGCATGTTTAAACTGCTGGCCACGACTGCGGCCATCGTGCTGATGGGACTTCTCTTTCAAAACGCCGATCTATTTTGGGTCATGATCGGATTCAACTTATTTTTAACGCTCTTGGCGGCCGCTTTTCTTTTTAAGAAAAACACCAACGCTCCTCCGGAAAGACGTTAAACAGCGAGACGGTCGTGGTCTTTGAAAATCAGGAACTGGCCCGCGAATTGGCCGAGCGCGTTGCCGCCAAAGACCTGGCCAAATGTAAAATCATCACAATAAAACAAGCGGATAAATTCCATGATCCAAAGCGCTTGCCTGACATGTTTCAATTATTAATTTGGAACGGCTTAAAAGGAGAGCTATGAAAAAGTTCTTTTTTCAAGAGTCCCAAAATGAAATAGGACTTGCGTCCTTGACGAAAAAATATCTTATAATAAGGAAAGTCCGTGAATGGTTATCACGGAAAATCAGGTTGGGAAAAGGGGTAAAAAAATGAGAAAAATCGTGACTCATCAAAAACTGATGGGAATTATGGTCACGGTTGCCATAATGACCGCCAATATCTCGTGGTCATTTGCCAACCAACCGATAGAGGGACGTTCGTTAAGAAAACAAACCGCGCCAAACGTCAAGACTGATTTTTCAAAACAGACGGTCGTGGCGCCAAGGCCGCCGGTCGCGGTTCCGTCGCGGCCCGTGAGTCCTCCGGTTTCCGCGCCGCCAGTCAGCCGACCGGCTCCTGTGCCGGTAGCGCCGCCGGTGTATCGGCCGCCGACGCCTGCTCCTGCGCCAGTACCTGTAAATCCGCCTGTTTATCGGCCTCCGGCTCCAGCGCCTGTCAGACCGGCGCCTATTGTTAGTCCGCCGGCTCCAGCGCCGGCTCCGGTAAGACCAGCCCCTGTTCCTGTGCAACCACCCCAGCAACCGGTTGTCAGACCTCCGGCGCCTGCTCCGGCTCCTGTGACTCCGGCGCCGCCGGTAATAGTTCGTCCTCCGGCTCCAGCGCCTGCACCCGTAACACCGGCGCCCATCATCAGGCCTCCGGCGCCCGTGACACCGCCGCCGGTTGCGAGGCCTCCGGTCCCAGCGCCGGCTCCGGTCAATCCGCCTGTGGCCCGGCCTCCGGTAAATCCAAATCCTGTTATTCCGCCGCCAGTGACGAATCCTCCTGATTTTGACGGCAGAAATCCAAATCCAACGCCGCCGGTGATAGTTCGTCCTCCGGCTCCAGTGACACCGACACCGCCTCCGCCGGTTATTGTCAGACCGCCGACGAATCCGACGCAGCCGGGAAATCCGCCTCCGCCGGTGATTGTGCCTCCGACAAATCCCGGACAACCGACGCCGCCTCCGCCGGTTATTGTTCCGCCGGCGCCGGTCACTAGGCCTCCAAGCGTGCAGCTGCCTGGGGGAGGTTATGCTCCACAACCGATTATTCAGCCGCCGATGCCTGCTAATCCAGGCGCCAATCCTCCGCCGCCGACCGTTATCAGGCCGATTGATCCTCATCAGTCAGTGACGGTCATGCCGGGCGTTCCCATGCCGGGAGGCAGGGTCGTCAGCTATCCGCCGGCCCCAACCATCATCCCGGCTGCTCCGCCCAACACCAGAACAGCGACTTACATCGGCTATGCAGCGGTGCCTGTTTATCATCAACGCTATCCCAGCTACAACTACAACATCTATTTCTGGAGCGGTTACTATTGGGGCCGCCATTACGATCACTTTGATTACTGGTACGGCGATCAGGGTTATTGGTGGTGTCCGCATCATAGCGTTTATCTTGATTGGGGCTTCCCGGTATTTTTCATCGAACACTACTACCGTTACTATCCGGCCCCGGTTGTTACGAAATATTGGTCAATCGGCACGGACCTCAATCTTTATCAAAACGGCACGACCTTTTATTATTGGGACACCCAGTTGTATCAATGGTCTTTGCTATCGTCATATCAAATGATCACGGTCGGCAATAGTTTGTATTACCGCCATGGCTCGAGCACCGGCCAACACTCCCACTACGACAGGTATATTCCCGAAGCCGGCCTAGTCTACTGCTCGCAATACAACACTTACTACATGCTTAAGGCCAGACAAACAACCACTGATGAGTATGTTTCAGAATACGATCTCTGGTGGTCATACGCTTATCAAATGTACGTTGCATACTTGTCAATGTATTATTGACAACGCGAAGAGTTTAGTTAGAAAAAATGCCCTACCCCTACATATAGGGGTAGGGCATTGCTATTAAGGCAATGGGGTCAGGTCTTCACAAATGAAGACCTGACCCCATTGCCTGATTGGCAAAAGAAACAAGAATATGGTAAAAGGTAATCATTGAAAAGTGCTAAAATAGTGCTAGAATAGCTTTAAGATACAAATGTATTTAAAGTCAATCGAGATGGGTGGGTTCAAATCTTTTGTCGAACCTACGGAAATTATCCTTGAGCCGGGCATCACTTGCATTGTCGGGCCTAATGGCTGTGGAAAATCAAACGCCATTGACGCGGTTCGTTGGTGCCTGGGCGAGCTTT
The DNA here is from genome assembly GCA_016209025.1 of Elusimicrobiota bacterium. GTDB lineage: Bacteria > Elusimicrobiota > Elusimicrobia > JACQPE01 > JACQPE01 > JACQWW01. Next base: position 6,868 of record JACQWW010000013.1, read on the forward strand.
CACCGAAGACCCTGCGCTCGAAATCAATTTCAGACGTAATCTTCAACGGAACCCGCCGGCTTTCGCCTTCAACGAGCGCCGAGGTCACCCTTACCTTCGACAATTCAGACCGCACTCTAAACATTGATTCGGCTGAAGCGGCTGTTTCAAGAAAAGTCTATCGCGACGGATCGAGCGATTTCACCATCAATAAAACCAACTGCCGCCTAAAAGATATCAGGCAGTTGTTTTTAGGCACCGGCTTAGGCGACGACGGTTATTCGATCATGGAAGGCTCGATGGTGGAATTCCTCCTGACGGCAAAACCGCATGAGCGCCGGCTTCTTTTCGATGAGGCGAGCGGCGCGGCCCGCTTGGGGGCCAAGCGCGGCGAAGCGCTTTCCAGGCTGGCTAAAATTGACCAGGATTTGGAGCGCGTGAAAGATCAAATCGAACTTTTTGCCGAAGACAAAAAACGCCTGGAAAGCCAGGCCAGAAAAGCCAGGCTTTTTGAGCGCTTGAGCGCCGCCAAAAAAATCCTTGAAGTTAAAAAAATCATGGACGATATCGAGCGCCTCAGAGGCCAGGCTGAAACGCTTACAAAAGAGACGCTCGAACCCAAACAGGGGCTTCAGGAAAAACAGCGCGCGGATCTCAGCCGCTTATTTGCCCAGGCGGAAACTTTGAAAGCCGAACGAGTGTCCCTGGAAGCCGGGTTGGACCTTGCCGCCAATGCCTATCACGAGGTCCTGCGCGCCAGAGACGTGACCGCGGAAAAACTGAACAACCTTGAATCAAAAAGCGGCGAGCGCCAGAGGGTCCTCCGTCAAACCATCGGTGAGCGGGAAAGTGCGCTCAAGCAGATGGCCGGCGCTACCGGAGAGCTTCTTGAAACGCGGCGGCAGATGAGTCTTAAAGAAACAGATTTTGAAAAAATTTCCACGGCCCAAAATGCGCTCCTTACGCCCGGCGAAGAATTAAACGCGGCCCTTGAACGCCGGCATAAGCTGGAAAACGAAATCCGCAGTCTCAAGACAACGATGGCCGGGGAAAATGAGGAGATTGTCCGCCTGCGCAATGAAATTCTGACCTTTACTTCCGGTCTTTCGGAATTACAGTCCGACCTCAAGCACACCCTTAAAGAGCACAACAAGGAAACCCTTGAGCGCGTCCACCTGGAAGAACTGACAGCCGAACTTCAGGCAAAAATCCAGGCTTTGGAAAAGGAAATAAACAATTTCCAGGACGAGCACGAAAACATTAAAACGCGGCACGAGGCCCAATTAACCGAACATAACAAACTAGAAGATTACATCCATAAAGATCTGACTAAGACCGAATATGAACTGACAGCCCGTCTTGCACAATGGGAAAAAGCCGGTCAAAAAGACCCCCGGGTGCGCGGCGCCCTGGCCGTGGAAGACTTGGCCAAGGAAATGCCGGGCATTTACGGCCCGATCGGCAAGCTGATAAAAATCTCCGAGCATCACCGTCCATATATAAAGGAAATCCTCGGCGAAAAATTAAATTGGTTCATCGCGGAAAACGAAGAAACAGCCCTGGCCGCCCTTAAAAAGCTCGAAGAGCAAAAAAAAGGAAGAGCCGCCTTCATCCTGCTCGACCGCCTCAATGATGACTCCGGGGCGGATATTGTTTCGTGGGACGGTAAAGCCAATGACCGGACCGGCCGGATCACCCCCCTGGACCATGTTTTGGATTCAACCGAGGCAAACGTAAAAAAAGCTCTAAAGTGTCTCCTGGGCCCGACTTTTCTGCAAGGCTCCGCGGTTTACGGCCAAGCCGTCATCCAAGGCGGCGAAGAACTGCCCCTGGAGGCTGAATTAAAGGCCTTGGGCGTTTTAGGCGAACGCGAAGAAATTCAAACCGCCCTTAAAGAAACCCTGGACAAGCGCCAAGCCGCGGAAAAAAATCTTGCGGAACTGAAAAAACAATACCAGGACGAGACAGCCAAACTAAACGAAATCGCCGCCTCATTGCAGGATAAGCAAATCAAGCTGACGCAACTGCGCCTGGAAATAGAGACAGCTGAACGCGACTGGAAACTGACCGAGGAAACGGTTTCCTCCCTTGAAAAAGAGGCGAGGTCCGGCCTTGAGGAAAGCTCGAAAAAAATGGAGCTTTTAAACGCCTTGAAAGAGTCCCTGCAAAATCAAGAAAAACAGGAAGCCGGCCTGCGCCGGCGCTTTGAGGCCGCGTCCGGCGAACTCGAAGAGGCCATCGTGGAAAGCAAGAGCGGCCGCGAGGCCCAGCTTTCGCGCGAACTTAGAATCCAGCAAGCCGGCTATGAAAAAGCTCTGCTTGAAGAAAAGAAAACCCAGCTTGAAAAAACCCTGGCCCGCGTCCAGGAGCAGGCCGGGCGCCTTGACAGCCGCATCGAGGAAATGGCGGTTGAAATCGCCGAACTCTCTGATGAGATCGAAGTTTTGAAAAAAGAGCTCGCAGATTTTGATCAAACACACGCCGAGAAAGCGAAAATTTTGGAAGAAATCCAAGACAAAATCAAAAAAATCACCGGCGCCGCAGACGCCAAAGAATCGGAAATCGCTTCGGCCCAGACCCAAGCGCAAAAACTTGAAGAGGAAATCCGCAATGCCGAATCCGATCTCAGGGCCATTGCCTTTGAAAGGTCCAAGGCACTGGAAGAAGCCTGCCGGATTTTCAACTCAACGCCTGAAGAATTGCCGGCTAAATTAGAAGAGGCCAAAAAAAGTCAAGCCGAGAGTGAGGACGAAGAATCTAGTCACGCAGCAGTCAAAGAAGGGGAAACCTTGGAAACCGCCTTAAGGCGCGTCAGCGAGCGCCTGGAAAGCCTTGGAGCCGTCAACTTTCTAGCCAAAGAAGAATACGAACGCGTGAAAGAAAAAATTACTTTTCTTGAAAAACAAAGAGACGACATCCTGGCAGCCAAAGCCGACGTCAAAGCGGCCATCGCCAAAATTGTGGCCCAGATCGAAGGGAGTTTCAATGTCACCTTCGAAGCTGTCCGGGAAAAATTCAGGGAAATCTTCGGCAAACTTTTTGAAGGCGGCGAGGCGGATTTGGCCTTGATCGAGGGCGAAGACCAGGAGCAAAAGGGAGCGGCCACGGCCTCGGTCTCTGACCGCACCTGGGCAGGGTCTCCGACCCCTCTAGCAGGTGCTGGCCGTAACTCCGTCCCCGAAGCTCTGGTGAGCGGGGTGGAAATTTTCGCCCAGCCTCCGGGTAAAAAACTTCAGAGCATCGCTCTTTTATCCCAGGGAGAAAAAGCCTTGACCGCGGTCAGCCTTCTTTTCGCTTTCTTTTCCATTCATCCGGCCCCGGTCTGCATCTTGGACGAAATTGACGCGCCCTTGGATGAAGCCAATGTCCTGCGTTTCCGCAAAATGCTCGAAGACTTCTCCCAACGCTGTCAATTTATCATCATCACCCACAACAAAAAAACCATGGAAGCGGCCCACGCCATCTACGGCGTGACCATGGAAGAGCTCGGGGTCTCTAAAATAATCTCCGTCAAGCTCGAAGAAGCCGTCGCCGCCTGAGAAGGGGACGGTCCCCTTCTGACCTAAAAAAGCTAGACTTGGATAAATGAAAAGAATCTGGGAAAATACAACTTCGTCCTACAAGAATGCGGAATTTTTTGATCGCAAATTTTGGCGGTCCGCCGGCGCCTCAGCGCGTTTCGCGGCCGCCTGGAGCATGGTCTATGAGCTTTGGAAAACCAAAGGCTATCCCGCTAAGCCCCGATTACGAAGATCTGTTCAAAGTATTGAACGCCTGCAAGATTAAATATCTTGTAGCCGGCCGGCCCCAGGATTTGCTGGATTTGGAAACGCTTAAGTCACGAGCCCCTTTCCACAGAAATTCCCCGAAGGAATTTCTGAAGTCTTAAGTCTGAAGCTTGAAGTATGAAAAAAACAGGTTATTCCCTTTTCAGACTTCAGACTTCGCGCTTTAGACTTCAGAACTTACCCCTTTGGGGAAGTTCTAGGCGGGAAGACTGTTGAATAAAGTAAAATGCACCCATGAAAATGAAAACATTTCCCGGAATATTCCTACTGTTATGTTTCGCCGCTCTCTGCGGCTGCGCCACCGCCGATACGGTCCGGCTGCGCTCCAATCTTGTCACGAAACCGCCGGATTGCGGGCTGGATGTATTTGCGGATGCCGCCAAGGTGCAGCGCCCCTATGAGGACCTCTGCCTTATAGACGCACGACCTGGAAGCACCAGATTCTCGGACCAGTCTGTAAACGGCGCCGTTAACAACGCCAAAAAAGCCGCCTGCTCGTGTGGGGCGGACGCGATTATTATTTCCGGATATGAAGCCGGAACATATAACCTTTCAACGGCAGTACAGGCGCGCGTACATGTAAAAGCTATCCGGTTCACCGATACAAAGCAGAAGTAGCAGAAGGGGACGTTGTTTCATAATTAAGTTACCAAGCTTGGTAACTTAATTATGAAACAACGTCCCCTTCTGACCGCGCTTGACAATAAAAACAAACTTGGCTAAAAGGTTTCATCGTAAGAGGGGGAAAAATGTTTCAAGGCAAAATTTTTAATCGTGGCTTCGAGGTCATAATTCTCATTCTCATCTGCGCCTATGCGTCCCAGGGGGCCGAACGGCGCTTTGAGCTTGAACTTGGCGCTAAAATCGGCGGTAATAAAAAAGTCGTTGAGCGCTATTGGAAACCCCGCTCTTTGGAAGTTGAACAAGGCGATCGTGTCACGATTGATCTCAAGAACTCCAAAACGCTTCTTGCCGGCAATGTAACCTTTTCCCTGGATGGGTACCCATCCGCCTGGACTAAGGTCAAAATGGGCAAGAATGCCACGGCCGCTTTTACAGCCGACAAGATAGGGGAGTTTCGCTTTAACTGCAATGTGCCGGGATGCTCGGCTGGAATTCTGACGGTTAAACCACCTCGCGCAAGCCCCCAGCAAGTCTTGGTTCCGCCGGCGGATCAGCCCGCGATTGCGCCTTCGGCGCCCATCGAGCCGGCGCCGATACCGGAGCCCCCTGGGCCACCGCCATCGGCGCCGGCGCCTATTGAGCCTGCGGCTCCGCCAACGCCTCCGCCTGCCCCCATAGTTTCATTTCCCCAGAACAACGCGGCAGATATCTTAGACACGCATTATAGAAGGTTCACCCTAACAATCTCCCTTAAAGAGACGCACGAAAATACCCAAGCTTTTGACAAAACCTACAACGAAGTTCTCCGTAAATTCCGCACTGCTCAAACCGCTGAGTCTAGCGCCTGGAAAACAGGCGACCGCCGGCTCTTCGCGGCAACGCAGGGACTTGAAAATGAAGGCATGCTCTTTATTCTCGCCGGCCAAAGAAAAAGACTGCTTAGTCTCGTCAACATCGAACAAGCGGAGAACGAGGAAAAAATCCGGTATGAACGATACTTGTCGCTCCGTCATGACCCCGACTATCTCTATGCCTATCTAAGTAAAAAGATCCCATCTGTCTGGACGGCCCCGATTGTGGATGACCGGGTGGCCCTGGAGCCGGCCCAGCCGCCTGTTGTTTCACCGCCCAAACCGCCGCCGGAAGCGCCCGCGCCGCTGCTCGATATGCCGGCTGCTCCGCCTGCGGCTCCAATTACGGCTGATCTTCACATTTATTTTAAGCCATCCACTAACCCGAGCGACGCGCCCGGCGGTAAAATAACCAACGGCATGGCTTTTTATCCGATGAAATTAGAGGCGCTTCAAGGGCAGGATGTTCAAATCACAGTGCACAATCAGAGCTCCAAAAAAATGGCCTTCTTACTGCCGGATTTCATCAACTTTTTCGCGGACCCAGGCAAAGTGCCGGCCGGCGAGAATCGCGCCTTCAGTTTCAAGGCCAACAAAACCGGCAGCTTTTCTTACTCCTTAAACGAGGCGGGATTATTGGCCATGGCCAAACTCAACGTCGGCCAGCTGACCATTAAAGAAAATCCCAATCTGCCGCCCACGCCCAAGATATACGCTATTGAACTTTTGCCCATTGAATCGGAGTTCACCTTGGCCAAGGACGAACAAAAGACGATCAAGGTTCAGCTCCTAAATCCCAACCAAGAACGGGCGGTTGACGTGCGCGTGCGCGTGGAGGCCGACGGAGCCTTGCCGGACGGTGTCACCGTGGATCAGGCGATCAAAATCGGCGATATCACGGAGGGGGCCTCCTTGAGCGGATTCGTCAACGTCAAAGCCGGCGCCGGCTATGCGCCCGGGCCTTTTCGTTTGATTGTGAAAGCCATCGCGGCCAATTGCCAGGACAGCGTGGCCCAGATCCTGCTGGCTAACGGCGCGACGATGGATGAGGACTCGAAGCAGGTTTATTTTACCCGGACCCTGCCCCCCTTGCGTATCCAGGTTTCCGGCAACGTTGATGTTGCTCCAGGCGAGGAAAAAGAAATCAAGCTGTCCTTGGAAAACCGGGCCTATTTGATTGCGGTGGATGCCCAACTCGCCATCCAGGCCGACGGCCAGGCGGCAGGGTTTGCTTTCGATCCCATAGTAGCGGTGGGCAGCGTTAATCCGGTGGAGCAAAAATTCGTGTCCTATAAAGTCAAGGCCGACGCCGGTTTGGGGGATGGTCAAAGCGTTTCGTTAAAAATTTCGGCCAAAGCGGCCAATTCCGCCGACGGACTGCCCCAAACGTTGGTTGTAAAAGTGAAATCAGCGGCTGCGGCCGCGCCGCCGCCTGATGCCGGCCCCATTGCGATACCTCCCCCTGCCCAAACTCAACCCCCGGCCGCCTCCGCCAATATTGTAATTTTGGACCGCCCGGACTCCCATATACCGATCAGGATGACCAAAAGGCAAAAACCCGCCTGCTGGGCCATGGTCAAAAACATGGGCAGTGAAACCATTCGCGGCGTGACGGCATCCTTTGAATCTACGAGGCTCGATATTTCTACTGTGGACCCCGGCGCTGTCCTGGGCGATATCGCGCCCGGGGAGTCGCGTCCTGGTAATTTTACCATGACCAACATCAACACGGGCCCGGCGGCTGTGGTGATTACAATAAAAGACGGCGGCGGAAAAATAGTGGCGACTAAATCGTTCGCTATTGATACTAAAAATACAAAGCGAGGGAGAAAAAACCTCGAATGGTAAAAACAGCGGGCTTGACAGCAAGCCTTCTTTAAGTTAAAAACTTCCAACAGTTAAATTGTCCGCGACATTACCGCGCTCAGCGCGGGCAAGGCGAGGGTCGGGGAGGGGGGATTAGAAAAGAGGGCATCGCATGCTTGTTATGGCTAAAAATAACAATCTGGTAACCATAGCTAACGCAAAAATTGTCAGCAAATATCTTGTTGAGCATTTTGACCCTGAGTGTATTGTTGTATTCGGCTCTGTTTCAAAATACGGAAAGGGAAACGATCTTGATTTGCTTATTGCAACCAAAGACGATCAAAAAAATACACGTGAATTAAATGCCGATATTTGCAAAAGCTTAAAACCTTTTTTTAAAAAATTTGCCATTGATCCGTTTGTAGTGCCCAAACCGCTGCTCAGAGAATACTTTTTGAAAGGCAGCCCATTCTTGCGAATGGTTCAAAGGGAAGGGAGGTGTCTTTATATGAAAGAATCAGTCAAAGAATGGCTTAAACAGGCCAAAGAAGACTTGGATACGGCAGAATATCTGATTAAAGGCGGATACTATCGCGGAGCCTGTTATTGCGGACAACAGGCTATAGAAAAAACAATTAAGGGGGCTTTAATTGGGAAAGGCTGGGAGCTGGAAAAAACTCACAGCATTGAAAGGCTCCTTGCCATTGCGCAGGATTATGGAATAATGATCAATATCCCGGAAGATGACATAATTTTTATTGACAGCATATATAGAGGACGTTACCCTGCTGAAGAAGGGCTGCTGCCGACAGGTGAACCGACAGAAGCTGATGCCAAAAGGGTGCTGCAGACTGCATGGGATGCGGCAAAACAACTCATAAGGGAGTAAAACACACGAGCCCTTTTTCACGCTTGAGCCCAGCAATCCAACGGAGCAGAAATTTGTGTCATTTAAAATCAAGGCTGACGCCGGTTTGGGGGATGGTCAGCTAAGGGGTCAGGTCTTCGTTTTACGCCAAGCTGACTTGGCAAGATCGGCCAACCTCGGCGCCCCTCAGCATCGAGGCAGCACAAAACCCATGACACGGAAATGTTTGTCGAACGCGAAGGCTTCCCGAAGCTTCAAAACTCTCATCCAGATAAAACTAGTCGCGTCCACAAAACTAAAATCTTGATCCGTATACTTCTTGAGCAATCCGTAAGCCTCCGCCTCCATGTTATCGGGAGTAAAGAGCCGCTCGACACGCCGGCTTTGGCTCAAAAGGTCCATAAACTCCCACGCCTTACGGTAGCCCAAAGAGGATCGGATCAATGTATAGGTCTCTCCAACCACATGGTTTGTGGTCGTCAATCCCTGAGTACGCTCCAATAAATGAGGGAATGTTGCCCAGGCCGTCTCATGGTGAGCATCGTCTTTGTCCATGAGAGCATACCAAGCCGACGTATCCACGAAGACCTTAACTCCCACGGGACATTCGCAACCCAGCCAAGTAGGCATCGTGACGTTGGGACACATCCCTGCGTCCCGACCGGCCGGCTAGTTTCTTGAGTCCCATAAGAGGCTCCTCCTTGAGAGTCGCCCGCTCCTTCAACAACATCCGCACCCCATCGCGAATCAGCGAGGCCC
>JACQWW010000013.1:15547-23974 GCA_016209025.1 Elusimicrobiota bacterium
CAGAAACAAACTTGGCTACAAGGTTAGGGCTTGAAAGGAAAGGGCAGAATCAAAAGGGGGATCAATGGAACGGACTTTTTTTGCGGCAGGCGGTCTTGTAATATTTCTTTCATTTCTTAACCCGGTCAATTCCCTTAACGCCCAATCCCAAGCCGCCGAGCCGGCTGTCACGCCCACCATTGCGGTCATGGATTTAAAAGCGAATCAAACGGCCCAGGAAGAAGCCCAGGCCGCCGCGGAATTCCTGCGCAGCGCCGTCGCTAAAAACGCCGGGAGCAATTACCGGATCATTGACCGAAATTCCATTGGGACCATCCTTAGCGATCTTAAACTTGACATTGCCCTGGGCAAGGACATTGACGTAGCGGTCCGGGTGGGCAAAATACTCGGCGCCAAAATGATGGTTATCGGCAGTCTGTCTAAAATTCAAAAACGATATTACGTGTCCGTGCAATTGCTCGACGTGGAAACCGCGGAGGTCAAATCCGCCGCGTCGGAAGAAGCCGCCTCCTTTAAAAAAGTCAAAAAAGCCGCTGATAAAATCGGCAAACAATTGATGGAGAAATTAAACGCCAAATAAAAGAAGCAATGGGGTCAGGTCTTCATTTGTCATTTGCCTTTGACAAATGACAAATGAACACCTGACCCCATTGCTTCTGGATTAAAAAAATGAGCATACCGAGCCCACGCTCCAAAAAACCGGATATGGCCGCCATTAAGCGGGCAGCCCTGGCCATCGCCCAGAAACTGCGTCCCAAAAAAATCATCCTTTTCGGCTCCTACGCCTACGGCAAGCCCGGCCTCGACAGCGACGTAGATTTTTTTATTGTCAAAGACGGCAAGCGCAAGTCCAGAGAATACGCCATGATCGCGGATATGGCTTTGGTTCCGCGGCCATTTCCCGTTGATATAGTTGTACGATCATCCAAAGACGTCAAAGAGCGGCCCCCGCTGGGAGATTTTTTTCTACAAGATATTGTCAACAAAGGTATCACTCTTTATGAAAAACCGGGTCGTTGAAGAGTGGATCAAAAAAGCAAATAATGATTTTATGGTGGCGCAGACTTTGATCAACACAAGAAAAATATATGCTGCTGAATCTGCGTGTTTTCACTGCCAGCAAGCCGCCGAGAAATACCTTAAGGCCTTTCTCGTCATTCAAGGCCGCTATTTTTCCAAAACCCACGACCTGACAGAACTGCTTGATCTGGCGCTTGCGTACGGCTCCCGATGGAAGACTTTAGCGCCGGCCTTAACCTTGCTTAACCGGTATTCCGTGGACACCCGCTACCCGGGCGCCTCAGCCGATAGAAAAGAGGCCAAGGCCGCTTTCCATGCCGCCGGCCGAGTGCGGAATTATTTCCTGAAACTTCTGCCCGAGGCAACTCATAAACGGACAAAAAATGGTTAGAATTCAGGCAGTTGAAAAACGCGCAAGTTTTTGTCAACATGACAGGGTCAGTTTTAAAACCTGAAACATGAAACCTGAAACATGAAACAAAACTTATACATATGGAGAAATTAAATGCAAAATAAACATGAAACAATGGTAAATATTCACGTCATTCCCGCGAAGGCGGGAATCCAGACTGTTTTCGCCTCGCTTATCCTTTTGTCTTTCGCCGCCCCCTCATGGAGCGCGTGGAATTACACCGTTAATGTTTCTACTCATGGCGCCAGCTCTAGCGGCATTCACGTTACTTCAGGCACAAGGGCGAACGATGGCATAATAAGGCTTTTTGCGTCCGATGTTTATTATTCAGATTCAGGGGCAACTATTGCCGAATACACTTGGCACGGCAGTTCCTATGCGGCCGTTCCAGTGACCAACCGAATTGTTGGCTCCAATCTCGTTGTCGGCGATGGCAAAAACGACGGCAAAAACCGCGTCTACTCCGTGGTTTTTGACGGCTCAAGGACGAATGCACCCGGAGCGGGACGGAAACCTGCATAAGGAAAATACGGCAACATTACTGGGACGCAGCCGGGAGCACCTGGGCAACATCCGCACCATCTATCTTAACCTTAACCGTAACCAGCAACGTCGAAGGTAATATAGGAAAAGCTGTGATCGGCAATGTGCGCCCTGACGGCAAAAACAGGATTTACTTCACATCGGACAACAACAACAACACGGCTGCCTTAAACGAAATCGAATATGCCGGCGGCCAGTGGACCAGAAATACCTACACCCTATCGGGAAACAATAATGTCTGCGGCAGCTGTATGCCGACGATAACCGGCCCGGGCCGCAATGACGGCACAAACCGCCTCTACACCGGCCAAAGTGAAATTTACTGGGATGGAACAACTTTCTCAGGGACAAGCCTGTGGCAAGGGCGACCTCAAGGCAACCCGTCCGAATTCGACGCATCAGGCTACGGAAGTGATGTCGCAATGATGCTGGGTGTGGGCCCCGCCAAAAACGACGGCATACAGCGCGTTTACGCCTTAACCGCCAGGAACGACTCCATATATGAACTGGCTTATAATGACGCAGGATACTACGAGCCAAAAAAACTGTTTACGACGGCTGTTTATCATCCTTATAGCGGCCTCCCCGGTTCTGTGCCGAAATTTCTGATTACAAACGGCAGAAACGACGGCCTCCAGCGTATTTACCAAGGCTGGGGCATGCCGACGGCGTCCGGCGGAAATGAGCGGGAGCTTGTTGAACTCTTTAATGCCACAGGGTCGGTCACCAGCGCTATCCCTGCCTCTGCCGGCTATACGGTCTCGATGGTCGTTGACGTTTCGTCATCAGCGGAAGGCATGGCGGCCATCGCCGATCAGACGTTCTCGCCGCAAGCCGTGCTCCTGACGCTGGCTTCAACCACGACCTTCGTGAGCACCGGCTCCCTGACGGGCACGGGGATCGGTTTCGTCTTGACATCAACCATAACAGCGCTCGCACCATCCAAAGAAATCACCTACAGCGTCTTCTACACGACAACATTGGCTTCAACCTACAATCCAATGCGCTTTAAAATCGCCCGTTATGACGACGCTTCAACCTCCTGGGTCTTGCCCGCCTATAACATCGCGGACGTCAACACAACATCAATGACGGTCAGCGGTAATTTTGCCGCTTTGGGTAAATTTCAACTCATGGTGGCAACGACAAGCGCCGTAACGAAGCTGATTCCAACGAGCGGCGGCACTATTTCCATCATAGGCGATTTCAATAATTGGACAGGCAGCGTTACGATACCTAACGCTGCTTTCACCAACCCTATGGTCATGACCGTAACGCCATTAACGTCATTTCCCTCATCCGTCAGCGGCTACCTGAACAACGGCCGGACAGAAACCGTCATACCAACAGGGATCGGTTTTAGCGTTGAAAAATCAACGCCTGGAATCAGCCCCAGCGCCGACCTGACACTGAGCATAACTTACGATTCGGCCTTCATGGCTTCTTACAATCTGCGCAAGCTCTACCTGATGCGCTACAATTCTTCCAATGCACAGTGGGAATCCTGTGAGGCTCCGGCGGGGGGCAATTGCGGCGGCTACGGTATCAATCTCGCAAACAACACAATCACGTATTCCGGCAGGACCACATCAACTTTTCAAATTATGCAGGCTGAAAGCGAAAACAATACCGGCAGCGGCGGCGGAGGAACCCCGTCTGACACCTACGGTTACCCTTCTCCGTTTTCCATAGGAAAGCACGGTACCATGCGCTTTATCAATGCCAAGGCAGGCGAAACCATTAAAATTTTCAGCCTGGGCGGCTATTTCATCAAGGAAATCGCCGTCAATGCCAACGGCATCGGCCTTTGGGACGGCAAAGACGAAGGCGGGCAAAAAGTGTCCCCGGGAACCTATCTTGTCGTAGCGGGTAACGAAAAATTCAAAATCATGGTGCTGCCGTGAAATAAGTCTGAAGTCTGAAGCTTGAAGTCTGAAAATAAAAAGATAAGTCTGAAGTCTGAAGCTTGAAGTCTGAAAATAAAAAGATAAGTCTGAAGCTTGAAGTCTGAAAGGGGAAAGTTTTTGGAGGAAAAATGATTAAGTCTGAAATCTTAAGTCTGAAGCCTGAAGTCTTAAGTCTGAAGTCTGAAGTCTTAAGTCTGAAGTCTGAAGCGCGAAGTCTGAAAGCTGGAAATGGAAAAACGTCGGGAGTGTTAGGAGTGAAGGATATTAAAGAAAGAACTTATCAATTCTCATTGAAAATTATTTGTTTGTGTCGTGATTTAATGACAGATATCACAAACCGAACAGTGGCCAAACAGGTTTTACGTTCAGGGACCTCTATTGGAGCCAATATTGAAGAGGCTTATGGCGGCCTGACAAAGCCGGATTTCACGCACTCGATGAACATTGCGCGCAAAGAAGCCCGGGAAACTTATTATTGGCTAAGACTAATTCGAGATGCGCGATGCTCCAATTTAAAAGAACTTACAAATTCAATAAATGAATCCGAAGAAATTCTCAAAATTTTAACAGCAATCGTAAAAAAAGCCCAGCTTGGCCTTATTGTTCTCTTACTTCAGACTTCAAGCTTCAGACTTCAGACTTGTTATGCCGCTGAAGTTCCTTCTATGCAGTTTCTGCTTCTTAGAAAAGACGTCCGGGCCGTGGCTATGGGCGACGCTTTTGCCGCGCTCTCCGACGATGTGGGCGCTCTTTCCGCCAATCCGGCGGGCATGGTCTTTCTGGAAAAGACCCACCTCCAAGCTTCAGGCAACATGCCGGGAGTCCTTGGAGACCCTCTGATGCAGGTCTCTTTAATTTATCCTGACAAGGACTTCAATAATGCCTGGGGCCTTCATGCGGCGCAATTGAGCCTGGCTTACGATGCATACGACACATACGGCAACCTTCTCACGGACCAATCGGCTGACGTAAACCAAACCGCCGGCCTTTCCTACGCCCATCATATCGGGATTCATTGGGCCCTCGGCATCTCCCTGCAGTACGCCATGGAAACTTTAAACGACAAGAACCTAAACAGCCTGCCGGGCTATGAAGCAACTGGCTTTTTGGGAAATTTGGGCCTGATTTACGCGACAGAATCCGACCGGTGGAGATTCGGCGTTCTTGCCTACAATATGGGAGGCATGAATTGGGATGCTTCGGAAAAAGCCGCCGATTGCAGCGATTCTTATATTTCTCAATCAGATCCCCGGTGCAGTCCAGGCTATCAGAGAACAACATCCCCGAGCGGTTCACTTCCTTCGGGCGTGCGCCTTGGCGTAGCCCATCGTCTTTTGGCGAATAAAAATCTGACCATCGCCCTTGACCGGGATCAGGCTTCTTACGCAAACGGGGCAAGCATCAACCTGGGCCTTGAATGGCGCCTGGGCAAGCACTTTGACCTGCGCGGTGGCTGCCGCTCAGCCAAGGAACGTTTGACCCCTTCTTTCGGGGTCGGACTTCGTTTGGGAAGAATCGTCCTTGACCTGGCCGCGGCTTCCGACGCCAGCCTGGGCGGGTCGCTGGCCTTGAGTTTTGCCTGGTGGTTTTCAGGCAAAGCCGCGGCTGAGGAAGGGGCTGTCCGCAGAGTGGATACCGGCGGCAAAAAATTAAATATCGCCGTGGCCGACCTGCGGGCCGTCAATGTCTCGGAAACGGAGGCGGTCACGGTCAGCGAATTTCTTAGAACCGGACTGGTCAACACCGGCACCTTCAGGGTTATTGACCGGGCCAACATGGAAAAAATCATGACCGAGCAAAAATTCCAGCAGACCGGCTGCACCTCGGAAGAATGCGCGGTGCAAATGGGAAAAGTTTTGAACGTCCAAAAAATCGTCACCGGCACGGTCTCAAACCTCAAGGGAACCTACTATCTGCAGGCCAGCGTTATGGACGTGGAAAAAGGCGAAATCGAGGTTTCCCAGGGCTCTGAAGCCGGTTCCGTCAAAGACCTTAAAGCCGCCACCGACCGCCTGGCCAGGAAAATCGAGTCGGCGTATAGATAAGTCTGAAGTCTGAAGTCTGAAACAAAAAGAAATTTTTTTTGTTTTATACTTTATACAAGGCCCATGAACATAAATAGAAAACCAACCTTATCCATGATAAAACACGCCGCTCAAACAATTGCCGAGAAACTCCACCCTAAAAAAATTAATCTTTTCGGCTCGTATGCTTACGGCAGGCCCAATCGAGACAGCGACGTGGATTTGCTCATTATCAAGGATGGCAAAAAAAAAAGGCTGTTGGCGCCGGATACCTATGAATATGCCTGCTTTCATTGCCAGCAGGCGGCGGAAAAATACTTAAAAGCGTTTTTAACCCTGCATCGCCACTATTTTTCCAAAACTCATGATTTGAAGAAATTGCAAAAATTAGCCATCCCTTTTGATATGAAGATCGCGATTTTTACAGACAATCTACAGTTGCTTAATCTATATTCCGTTGATATACGTTATCCCGGCGCCTCCGCCACAAAACAGGAAGCTAAGGCCGCTTTTCGCGCGGCAACCAAGTTAAGATTTCATCTGCGCAACTCTATTTTAAAAGCCTTGAAAATCAAAACGAAAAAAAGGATTAAAAAATGAAAATCAACACAAAATCGTTTCCACTCGCTGCTTTCTTTTTATCGCTAACGCTCCTGTATTGTCCTGTCCACGCTCTAGCCCCCGGTGACAAAATTCCCAGTTTTGCTTTAAACACGATTGACGGCCAAAGGACTACCCTCGAAGATCTGTTTAAAGAAAATAAACCGGTCCTGATCTCTTTTTTCGCCACTTGGTGCAAGCCCTGCCTGGAAGAAATGCCTGACGTCAAAAAAATCCATCAGGAAGGCAGGGTTAAAGTCGCCCTTGTCAGCCTGGATACGGACATGCCTGCCGGGGAAATCAAGGCCTGGGTTTCCTCGCAATCAGTCAATGATCTTTTGCTTTTGCTTGACCCTAAAGGCATTGCCGGCAACCGGTTCGGGGTCGTTTCCGGCGGCGGAAGGGCCAATATCCCGCACGTATTTTTGGTCAGCCCGCAGGCAGCCCTCCTGTGGGACCATAATGGCTTAGACAAAGACTTGGTGGCTCACGTGAACGCCGAAGCTGATAAATGGCAGACCCAGGCGGCTCAAGGAATACCTGTTAAAAAAGAAGAAACGCCGCCGAATGCCTTCTGGCTTCTTTTTACCAACAGCGCCAACGGCTCTCTGGTTTCCTGCAACTGCCCCCGCCAGCCGCTCGGCGGTTTATCCAGGAGGGCCGGTTTTATTGAAAAGGAAAAAGAAAAACTTTCGCCGCTTCTTATAGTGGACACCGGCGACAATATGCCCACTACGCAAGCCGACGAAAAAAAATGCCTGGCCGTGACCGAAGCCCTTGGGCTTATCCCTTATGACGCCATGGTTCCCGGCGAGCAGGAATTCACTTTGGGAGCCAAATTCGCTTTGGATAAAATTTTACTGCCTGAACGGCCGTATCTCACCCTTAATTTGGGCGTCTGTCCGGATAAAAAAACCTGCGCCATCCCTTATCAGGGGCATAAAATTATCGAAAAAGGCGGGCTTAAGATAGGCCTGATAGGCATTTTTCATGAAGATGTGGTCGAGCTGGCTTCCAGCGCCCTCAAAAAATCCTTGAAAATTTTTCCCTTGGAAAAAAAGCTTCGGGCGGCTTTAAAATCCATCCGGCCCCAAGCCGACGTGGTCATACTTTTATCGCACAGCGGCCTAATGCAGGATCAAGCCCTGGCCGAACAATTTCCGGAAATTGATCTTATCGTCGGCGGTCACTCCCAGGACCTTCTTAAAAAACCGGTGGAAGCCGGCAAGGTCAAAATCCTCCAAGCCGGCCCAGGGGGCCAATATGTCGGCAGAGCCTTGGTTGTCAAAAAATCCGACGGGGTGGCCATTGAGGCTTATGACTTGTTTCCCTTGGGTATAGATGTGCCGGACAATCCCAAAATCGTCCAACTTGATGCCGAACTGAAGAAATAACCGCATTTCGTTTCTATAATCTGTCAAAGTGTAAATGTAACTTTTCAGGTCGTCATTCCCGCGTAGGCGGGAATCCAGGCTTGCGCCCTCGTAGCTAAACGACTAGATTCCCGCTTTCGCGGGAATGACGGAGGAAGAGGGAAATCATAAGCCAACGACCTGAGTAGTTACGTGAAAACTAATATTTATTGTCTAGCTTCTTTCGCCTTTATAGCCTCTTTCGCTTCTTTCGCCTTTGCTTTAGAGGAAGAACCCTACCCCGGCCGGCTGGCTCCGGATTTCACCCTTTCGGATATAAACGGCGGGCAGGTGAACCTTTCCTCGCTTTACTCAAAAGGTCCTGTTTGGATGACGATCTTCACCACTTGGTGCGACGCATGTAAAGTTGAGACCCCGCTTCTTATTGAAGCCAGCCGCAAATACGGCGCGGTCCAATTCATCGCCGTCAGCCTGATGGAAAATGCCGAGGATGCCAAGGCTTTTCAAAAGCAATATCAGATTCCTTATCCGGTCTTGGCCGATGAAGA
>JACQWW010000066.1 GCA_016209025.1 Elusimicrobiota bacterium
ATTCCACACCACAATAGGACGCGCCTCCTGCCAGGGCTGGCCCGCTTTCCGCTTATACCTGAGCATGTCGCCGCAGGCCGGCTCATCACAGAGAAGTCTGGTAATTGAAATCATAAGATCGGCGTATTTTACCTGAAATTTGTTGACAATGCGCCTTGAATAAAATTATTATTGCTAGTGGATGCGGCGGTAAATTCTGATCGGGTTTGCTCGTCCTCCCCGCACCCCGCTGGGAACCCTCCCGTGGTTCCCCTCCATCCCGCCTTCGGCGCGATGGAGCCTCCTCTCCGCTACGGGGGATACGAGCAAACCCGATCAGAATTTACCGCCGTGTATACCATTGCAGTAAATTTATTTCCGAAAGATTGGTGAATTTCATGGAAAATATGCAAACGATCTCTCCTGATTTGGAATTTATCCGCAATATTAAAAAAGCCGGGGGACAAGACGTCAAGAAGTGCTACCAATGCGCCACTTGCGCCGCGGTCTGCTCCATTTCCCCGGCGCAACAGCCTTTTCCAAGAAAAGAAATGCTTTTGGCGGGCTGGGGACAGAAGGACGAACTTTTCAAGGACCCGGATATCTGGCTTTGCCACCAGTGCAATGACTGCACTATCTATTGCCCGCGCGGGGCCAAACCGGGCGACGTGCTGGCGGCTGTGCGTTTCAATGTTTTTGAAAACTTCGCTTTCCCTTCTTTCATGGGCCGGGCCCTGGCAAATCCCAAGGCTCTGCCGCTTTTAATTCTGGCGCCCATGATTATTATCGCGGCTTTGATATGGGGCGCCACCCGCGGGGATTTCAGTTTCCTCAACGAAAAAATTGTTTACAGCAAGCTTCTTCCCCATATTTGGATCGAGGCGTTTTTTATTCCCGGCAGTATCCTGACCGCTCTCTTGGCCTTGGCCGGGCTTTTGCGTTTTTGGAAGGGGCTGGAAACGCCTTCGTTATGGACCCCTCACCCCCGCCCTCTCCCCCAAGGGGAGAGGGGTTTTAGGGAAGTTCTGGACGGAGCTGTCGCGACCGTCAAAGACCTTTTAACTCACGGCAGTCTGCGCGATTGCGGCACGAATAAGCCGAGAGCTTGGGCCCACCTTCTGGTTTTCTTCGGCTTTATCGGCGCGGCCGCGACCGCGGGCCTGGCTGTGCTGGCCATGCGCCTTTTTCATCTGGACCCGCCGATTCCCCTGGCCCATCCGATCAAGTGGCTGGGCAACGCCTCCGCGGTGTTAGGTATCGCAGGAATTTTTAACCCAGGCCTTAAGGCTGGCCGGCACAGCTGTTCCCGCTTACATAACTTATTACTTCCACATCGTCATCGCCTTTTTTCTTTTGTTTTATGCCCCTTATTCCAAGTTTGCCCACATGTTTTACCGGACCCTGGCTCTTGTTAAGGCGAAGAGCGCCGGGCGTGATAATAAGGGCAATGGCCGGTTCTAAGGAGAAACAATGGCTGAAATTAAAATAAACGATTCGATTAATAGCGATGTTTTGGTGGTGGGCGGCGGCATAGCCGGCATGACCGCGGCCATTGAAATTGCGGAAACAGGCAGACGGGCCGTGCTTTTGGAGCAGAAAGCTTCCTTGGGCGGACAGGTCGCAACTTTTCATCAATATTTTCCCAAGCTGTGTCCGCCGGCCTGCGGAATGGAAATAAATCTCAAAAGAATAAGGGTCAATCCCCTTATCACGGTTCTTACCCTTAGCCAGGTCAAAAAAATTTCAGGATCACCGGGCGCTTATGAGGCCGAGATCGTCCTTAATCCCCGCTTTGTCAATGAAAAATGCACTGCCTGCGGCGACTGCGAAAAGGCCTGTGAAATCGAGCGCAACAATGATTTTAACTACGGGCTTGACAAAACAAAAGCGGTCTATCTGCCCCATCTGATGGCTTATCCCCTGCGTTACGTCATTGATCCCAAATTCGCCGCGGATGAACGCATGAAAAAATGCCTGGCCGCCTGCAAATACGGAGCCATTGAGCTGGACATGAAGCCGAGAAATATCAGGGTCAAGGCAGACGCGGTTGTTTGGGCTGCAGGCTGGAAGCCTTACGACGCGGCAAAACTCGATCAGCTTGGTTTCGGGAAATATCCCAATGTCATCACCAATGTCATTATGGAGCGGTTCGCTTCACTGTCGGGCCCCACCGCCGGCAAAATCACCAGGCCCTCGGACGCAAAGGAAATCAAAAAGATCGGTTTTGTTCAATGCGCCGGATCGCGCGACGACAAGCATCTTGCCTATTGTTCCACGGTTTGCTGTACGGCTTCCATGAAACAAGCAGCTTATATCCGGGAAAGATACCCGCAAGCCGAGATTCATATTTTTTATATTGACGCGCGCTCTCCGGGCCGCTTGGAGGATTTTTACGCCAAACTCCAAAAAGACAGCAAGGTATTTTTTCACCGGGGCAAAGTCGGCAAGATCACGGAAAATCCGCAGAACAAAAATCCGATCGTGGCAGCGGAAAACACCTTGACCGGCGAACGCAGGGCCTTAGAGCTTGACATGGCGGTATTGGCCACGGGCATGGTTCCCAATACCCTTGACGAGCCGCCGCCTTTGAACACGGCTCTGGATGATTTTGGTTTCATTGCCCCGGGCGCAAGCCAAGGCATAATCGGGGCCGGCACAGCGGTGCGGCCCATGGATGTTTCAGCCTCCGTTCAGAACGCAACAGCCGCGGCAGCGGTGCGGCCCATGGATGTTTCAGCCTCCGTTCAGAACGCAACAGCCGCGGCCATGAAAGCTTTGGCTTTGGTTTCGCGGCCAAGACAGCCTGCCGACAATGCAGGCGTCTCGCTTCTCAAGTCTGATAAGACGCCGGAGGCTGTGGCGGTTTAGGGGGGTAAGACAATGGAAACAAAAATCGGCTCTTACATTTGCCAAGGCTGCGACATTGCCAATTCCCTTGACATTGACAAGCTTGCCAAGATAGCCGTTGAGGAGGGCAAGGCTGCTTTTTGCAAGAGCCACCAAGCTCTATGCAGCCGGGAGGGCGGCGACTTAATCCGTTCCGATATCGAGAAAGAAAAAATCAACCGGGCGGCCATTGCCGCCTGTTCCCAGCGGGTTTTTCCGGAGCTTTTTGATTTCGGCAAAGACGTCCTGACCGACAGAATCGCCATCCGCGAGCAAGCGGCCTGGACCCATGAACCGAAAAACGAAGACGGACAAATGCTGGCTGAAGATTATATCCGCATGAGCCTGGCCAAACTCCAAAACAGCGAGCCTGCCGTGCCTTATGCCGCTCAAACAAGCAAGGACATTCTGGTTATCGGCGCAGGCATAGCCGGCCTGACCGCGGCCCAGGCCGCGGCCAAAGCAGGATATAAAGTCGCGCTGGTGGAAAAACAAGACCGTCTGGGAGGATGGGCCGCCAAATTCCGGAAAGTTTTTCCCAAGCATCCTCCTTATCGGGACCCTGAAGATTCAGGCTTGAACGATTTGGTGAAAGCCGTTGAAACGAATCCGAACATCACTATTTATAAATCAAGCGCCGCGGCCAAAATCAGCGGCCAGCCGGGGAAATTCGAGGTGACCCTGGATAAGGCCGGTCAGAACGTCAAGCTTGACATCGGCTCGATCATTCTTGCCTGCGGCTGGAAGCCTTACGAGGCGGACAAGCTTGGGCATCTCGGCTTTGGCTTGTCGCCTGATGTCATCACCAATGCGGCCATGGAGGAAATGGCCTTAAAGGGGGATATCAAACGTCCTTCGGACGGCAAACCCCCTGAAAGCGTGGTTTTTATCCAGTGCGCCGGCTCCCGCGATGAGAATCATCTGCCTTATTGTTCGGCGGTCTGCTGCCGGGTTTCCTTAAAACAGGCCCTTTATGTGCGCGGCCGCAATCCCCAGGCCAAGGTTTACATCATTTACAAAGACATCCGCTCCCCTGCCCAATACGAAAGATTTTACGCCCAGGTTCAGGAAGATGAGGGCATTTTCTTGACCAAAGGGGAAATCGCCAGGGTTGCCAAAGAATCCGACGGCCGGATTAAAGTTGAGGTTAAAGAAACCTTGCTTGGCCACGACATTTCACTGAAAGCCGATCTTGTGGTCCTGGCCGCCGGCATGGTTGCGGCCACTAAAGTTGAGCCGGAGAAAACGGATTCATCCGAAGCTAAAACGCCTGTTGAGGAAAGCAAAGGGCCGGACGCGGCCCTTGACGGCAAAAAAGCCGCTTCCTGCGCCGAGCCGGGGGCCAGAATCCTCAATCTAAGCTACCGTCAGGGAACCGATCTTCCGACCTTAAAGTACGGTTTTCCGGACTCTCATTTTATCTGCTTTCCTTATGAGACCCGGCGCACCGCCATTTATGCCGCGGGAGGCGTCAGGGCCCCGATGGATCTTGCCTCGGCCGCCACTGACGGCCAAGGCGCGGCTCTTAAAGCTATCCAGGCGGTTGAGGCCATAGCCAGGGGCGCCGCGGTCCATCCGCGTTCCGGCGATTTGAGCTGGCCGGAATTTTTCATGCAGAGATGCACCTCTTGCAAGCGCTGCACCGAGGAATGCCCCTTCGGCGCCCTGGATGAGGATGCCAAGGGAACCCCTCTGCCCAATCCCCTGCGCTGCCGGCGCTGCGCAACATGCATGGGCTCGTGCCCGGAGCGGATTGTTTCCTTTAAAAATTACAACGTCAACATGATCTCGAAAATGATCAAATCAATGCACATCCCGGACGAGTTCGAGGAAAAGCCGCGCATCCTCGCTTTTGTCTGCGAGAATGACGCCCTGGCCTCGATTGACATGGCCGGTTTTAAAAGATTGAAATACAATGCCATGGTCCGCATTATACCCCTGCGGTGCCTGGGTTCTCTTAACACGGTCTGGATAAGCGATGCCTTGGCCAGCGGGGTGGACGGGGTGCTTTTGATCGGATGTAAAAAAGACGAGGATTATCAGTGCCATTTTGTCAGGGGCAGCGAGCTAGCCAGCTACCGCCTGGGCAATGTGAAAGAAAAGCTCAAACAGCTTTCCCTGGAGGACGAACGTATCGGGATGCATGAGCTGGCCATAACGGATTTTCACAAGATTCCCGGCATCTTTGACGATTTCCTTAAAGTAATCGTCAAGGTGGGGCCGAATCCTTATAAAGGAATGTAGAATAGAACCTGAAAAAAGATGAGGTGAAATATGGTAACAATAATCAGAATGCGGGCCCAGGAAAAGAAGACCGAATTATGGGACAACATTCTCTCCCTTAAGAGCAGTCTCCAGGCAGGTCTTCAAGGCAAAGGTCAGATGCTCTATCTTTCCATGAGGGCCAAGCAGCAGGACGTGAGCCTCTTTGTTCATACCGCCGACCCGAACATTTTGGGCGATTTTGTTTCGGGTCACTTGGGCAGGATCGAGGATGTCGTCAGCATCTGGGTAATCAATATGATCAAGCCGATCTTCTTCCCGCTTCCCAAGGAAACGGGCGACATGAAGAGGTTTGCCGTTACCGTGAAGGCTTTCCCGAAAAAACTCGTGGAGGCGTATGACGGCCTGGCGAACATGGCTTGGCCGCCCGGCATCAAAATGGTCTACATCGCCTTTACCTTCCACCTCTTTGAAGACTCCATCCAGTTTTCCGTTTTGGCGGACAGGGAGGAAACTTTGAGCGGCCATCTGGCTAATGCCGTTGCCAAGATGCCGGGGGTCCTGCGCACCACCGTCGGCGCCATCGAAAGGACCAAGCCTCTTGTTTCCTACGATGAATGGAAGGAATATTTCAGCCGCCACTCCATCGTGCCTGCCTGGGACGAAAAACACATGGTCGGGCGTTTTCAGTCAGGAGCATGGGCGGCAATCGCTGCGCCATGGGGGCAGGTCTTCATTTGTCACTTGTTGGTAAAAACTAAATGGCGGAGAGCCTGGTCAAAATCAACTCAGCAAACTGTATGCGAATTTGTCGCCGCATCCGCTAGTTCTCAGTATAAATCCAGGTAATACGTCCCACAGTAGTAATAATCGGTCTGGTTGTAATAAACCCAGCCGCTCCAACCGACTGCCTGGACAAGATGATAGTCGTCGCTTAGATAATAGCCGTAAATGCTTCCCCAGGGCTGGTACCCGTAGGAGTAGCCGTCAATAACGATAGAAACCTGTTCGCCGGTGCCATTGTAAACGTCCAATTCGGCGCAAACAGGATCGGTCACCGTGTATTGATAAGCCAGTCGCCGGCCGAACCAAGCGCTCGAGCTGTAAAAAAGCTCGCCGTCTTCATAATCGGAAAGCTCCAGGCGATGGCTTCCCTCCCTGATGGGATAAGCCCAGTTTCCCGGAGGCTCAGGTTCAAAGTAATCCCCGTCAACGCCGATGTTGACATAGCCGGCGGTCTGATTGTCAACATCAAGCTCTGATTCGTAGGGATCATAAACTTCCCAGGCATCAAGACCGCCGCAAACAACGGCGATGCTCCGCGAAACCAAAAGGTCTCCGCTGAAACTTTCATAGATGTCAACATTATGAACGCCTTCATACATTAAAAGACCTTTGGTATGCCCCGGCTCGATGGAAGCGACATAAACGCCGTCAACATAAACCGCCATCGTTTCAAGATATGCGCCATTGCGGATATCAAGTTCCCCGTCGCAGACATTTACCGCCGGATCGATCGGTTCGCAGCCGGTTGAAGTCAGGGCTGCGCCCAAAAGGCCGGCCCCGAGGACAAGAGGAGCGAAGGCTCTAAAACGGCCGCCGGTTTGGCGCAGGCCAATGGCGCCGATGATGCCGAGCGCCCCCAGGCCGATGGGTCCGAGCCAGGACGATGAATCATCTGATTGGCCGGAAGGTTCCAAAACAGCGCCCAAGCCTAAAACCGGCGGCGCGCCTAAAGACGAGCCGCCCCCGATCGCCCCGCTCCACATTGGGGAAGATGAAGGATTTAAATATGAATCAGGCACAATAATTACTAAATCATCATTGTCATCGGCGGATACCGGGCCGACAGCTAAAGCAAAGCACAAAAGAAAATTTAATGGTTTGAACGTCATTTTGCCCCGCCGGCGCGCAGGCGCATGTTTTCAAGACGGCCGCCGTGCGTTTGGATGTTGGAGGGAACAAGGCTTTCAATGGCCGGTTTGGTTTTATTGAGCTTGATTTTTAAACCGGACCGCTTGGTGGTTTGAAGGCCGACGGTCCGGCCGATCATTCTTCCGGTCGGGGACCTGGCTTTGAGTTTTGATTTTGAGCGCAAAACCGCCGGATCAATGGCCCGTGGCCTGTCGTTTCCGGCCGCAATCCGGACAAATTGGGATCTGCCGGCCGCCGGACTGACTACCTCGACTGTTTGTTCCTGGCACCAAGCTGTCTGGTTTGCCCCGAATAGCAAAAAAGAAAAAACAATTATCCTGATTTCCATTATCAGCCTCCATGGCCTTTCGGCATCTATATCTTTTATCATGCCGTTGCATATACCGCTAGTGTCCAAAGGGCAAAAAAATCAAGGATTTAAGACCCTGGTAAAAATAGGACTTAAGGGTAAATAATTTTTTAAAGATTTCGCAAAAAATCGAAATTTTTTCGGTCGGCGTCGGCGGCGTCGCGCGGGGTTTCTATGATGCCGGCGGCAGCGGGCCAGGATTTCAGGATATACCGGTAAACCTCGGCCGGAATACGGCCCTCGGCAAGGTGCGAATGCAGGTCATGACGGCATCCTGAAGGCATAGGAGAATTGCTCAGATGAACCAGAACCAGCCGAAAACTTCCGATGCGCCGCTCAAATTCATGCCAAAATTTTTCAGCCTGCCCGATGCTCGAAAGATCACAGCCGGCATTCCATAAATGAGCCGTGTCAAGGCAAAGGCCGAAACGCGGCTCTTTGGCGCCGAGCAACCCGAGGATTTGCTCCCATTCTTCAATGGCCGAGCCCATCCGGCGGCCTCCCCCGGGCACGTTTTCCAAAACAACCAAGGGGCCGCCGGCCGGCAAAGTTTTTAAAATTTCGTGAAGCGCTTCGCCGGCGGTTTTGAGTCCGGTCCCGGCATCCATGCTTTCGTCGTAAGGCCCAAGATGAAAAACGAAATATTCGGCTGAAAGCATCTTGGCCAGTTGCCATTCTTGACGAAAACCGGCGATAAACTTTCTTTGAACATCAGGATCGCCGGAAGCCAAGGTGGCGACAAAGCGGGCATGAACAATGATTTTTTTAATGGCGCTCTTTTTTAAATTTTCACGCCAAATTCTAATTTCGTCGTCGAGCCTGGCTTTGGCCTGCGGCGGGAGTTTCGGATCAAAATAAAATTCATGCCGGCGGTACCCGAAAATCTGAAGGGCTTGAACACCCAGTTCCTGGGCCTTTTTCAAAGCATCCGACAACGTCGGCCTGACAGGATAATGCGCCCCAATAAACATAAGTTGATAGACTATCATTCAATATTCTTAAGGGCTTGGAAAGAAATAATATGAACATTTGGCTGAGGCGATTTTGTCCTCCTGAGGCGGATCCGCCTCAGGAGGACAAAATCGCCCAGCCCCTTCGGGGGAAGCCGATATCGGGCCATCTGCGTCGTTGCTCGTCGTTTACGTGCCCTCTGGGCAC
>JACQWW010000067.1:0-8519 GCA_016209025.1 Elusimicrobiota bacterium
AAATTTTCCATTCGCGGCCTGCGCGTGGCGGACCAGGCGGATCCCATGACCAATTTATTTGAGTTTCAAAAAGCCGATTTTCTATTTTTGCCGGCCCAGCTTCTGGAAAAGAAAGTCGTGGTTCAGGAAGCCTCGGTTGAGGGCATAGCTATGGCCACGCCCAGAAAAACCTCCGGCGCTCTTGAGAAAAAAGCCGGCAAAGAAAAAGAGCAAAAATCACAAGAACCTTCCGCGGTCTCGAAAAAGCTCGGCGAGATGGCCGGCGGCTCCAAGGAATTCGGCCTGGCCAGGTTTGAGGCCATGAAGGGGGCCGGTGCCGCCAAGCTTGACGCCGTTAAAGCGGAGAATTTGACGAGTTTGAAGGTTCTTGACGAAGGCAACAATAAAGTTGAGGCGCTTGGGGCGCAATGGCGCGATAAAATTGCGGCTCTCAAAACCGACGCGGAAATCGAGGGCATTAAAAAGGATGTCGAGGGCTTGAAGGGCGCGGGGAAAGCCGACCCGTTGGAAGCGGTCAAGAAGCTCAAGAGAATCAAGGAAATAGAAGGGCGGATCAAGCAGGTTCAGAAAAACATCAAACAAACGAAAGAAAGCGCTGGCAGGGATTTTGACGCGGTAAAAAGGCTTCTCGATGAGGCTAAGCAGGCTAAGGTAAAGGACTTGGCTTCGCTGAAAGACCTGGCCGGCATTCCTTCTTTTGATGCTGAAAACATCGCCCAATTTCTTCTTGGCCCGGTTGTCAAAGCCCGGGCCGAGAAAGCTTTTTATTGGGTAGAGCTGGCCAAAAAATACCTGCCTTCCAAGTCTGGGCCGGCCCCTAAAAAAGAGCCGGAGAAGGCTCGCGGCGTTTTCATCCGTTTCCCCAAGAGCGCCGCTTATCCGGCGTTCTTGTGGAAGCATTCGGCGGTGGCGGGAGCGATGGCGGCTGGTCCGGGTGAGCTTCAATTTTCCGGCGAGGTCAAAGATGTATCTTCGGAGCCAGGCCGCTGGCCTGAGCCGATCGTCGCTCATGTCAAGGGCGGCAGTCCAGCAGGCAGTCCTTTGAGCACAAAGGGCAGAGCAGGAGAAAATTTTGAATTTAAAGCAGTCGCGGATAGGCGCCGCGAAGACCATGCCCAAGATGGTCTGACCCTGGCGTGGCGCGGATATAAACTCGGCCGTTTTGAGCTGGGCAACCCGGAAGAACTGGGCGTGGTCATTGACGGGGCCAAAGCCGACATCGCCCTTAATGTGACGCGCGAAAACGAGCGCTGGCAGGGCAAAGCCGACATTGAAATTAACGAGGCCCAGCTTGAACCCAAGACCAATTTAAAGGGTTTTGCCGCGGAAAAGGTTTCCGCGGCCGTGCGTTCAATCAAGCATTTTAAAGTTGAAGTTGAGTTCTCCGGCGAGAGCGATAATTTGGATTTCAAAATGAAGTCCGACATCGGCAAATCAATTGCTGACAGCCTTAAGGGCGCTTTGGCCGGCGAAGTTGACAAACAAAAAAAGGCACTGGAAGACAAGGTTAACGGCCTTTATAAAGATAAAGCGGCCTCCCTGGAAAAGCTGATTTCAGAAAAGAAATTATCGGCCCTTGGGCCTTTGGCCGGCAAAGAAGGAAACTTAGACAATCTTCTTAAAGAAGCCCTGGGCGTGTCTAAAGGCGGCAGCGAAGCTTCCAGCCCGGCCCCTGTCCCCACGAACCTCAAAGACCTTAAGAAACTTTTCAAATAACCGTTCCATTTTTTCCCGATTCCCTATTGCGCTCATGCCGGAAAAGGGTTAGCTTTAAATAGCGTGTGCGGGGGAAATGTTATAAAAAGGGAGAAAAAGGCCATGCCAATAGTTCTACACAAGGAACCAAGCATATTATCGCCAAAGCCGATAAATGGAAAGCCTACTGGCTGCCGAATCAAATTAGGCTTGGTTAATTGCACCGGCCTTATCGCCGAAGGTCTTAGATCGGCGATAAATTGCAGTAAGGAATTGCAGTTAGCCATAGACATGGGGCATATTAACGGGGAATTCCAAAAAGATTCAAAGAGTTCTCTCGTGGATATTATTATTATCGGCGAAACAGACATTTCAGATTTTGAAATAAGGCTGTATTTGCCAAGAATTCGACAAAGTTATTCTGGCGCAAAAATAGCAAGATTTGTCGGCAAAAATTCAGCGAGCCATATCTTAGAAGACCTAATTTTGGGAATTGATGGTTATTTAATCAACACGTGGAATAAATCGCAAATCGTGCGTGCAATTCTTTTTTTACACAGAGAGGGAGTTGCGATCCCCCGCCCTCTCGTTCCTATTTTGATACGGGAAATTAAATCAAAGATTACAATTGCCTCAATTCGTTCGGGCTTAAGTAATCGCGAAGCAGAAATTTTTAGATTGCTTAATCAAGGCAAGCGGGATAAAGAGATAGCGTTCAGTTTAAACATATCACAGAATACCGTTAAAACGCATGTCGCGCGCGTTGTTAATAAATTGAATGCCAGGAACCGAATTAATGCGCTGATAAAAGCCATAAAAGAAGGTTGGCTATAATTCAACAGGATTTACCTTTTGGCTGTCAGGAGCAGGAGAAAAACCTCGGCAAAAAACTCCTGCCGATGGCGCTGGCAGCTTGCCTTGGGGCCTTTCTAGCGCAAGGCATTTTTTCAATCGTTAAAAATGGGGCGACTTACGATGAGCCTCATTTTATGGCGGCTGGCTACACAATCTTAAAAATCGGAGACTTTCGGCTTCGGAGAGACAAGAGCTTATTGTCAATGTCTTGGCTTTCCCTGCCCCTGCTTTTTTCCAGCGCCAACTTCTCAGAGTAGAGCCTCTTGTGGAAGGAGGCTCTTGCCGTTCGATCAAAGAGTCGGAGCGACTGGGCAAAGGGGTTCCCTTTTGCATTTGACTTTCTTTATAACAACCGGCTGCCCGCCAGGACCATTCTATTTCGATGTAGGTTGATGATTTTATTGGCTTCGCTAATTTTGGCTTGTTGCGTATACGTTTGGACAAACAAATTTTTTGGCAGCCTGGCCGGTTTAACGGCTCTGATCTTTTATGTTTTTTGCCCTAATATCATAGCCCATTCCACCCTAGCCACCGAAGATCTTTTGGTCACGGCTTTTATCTTCCTGTCGGTTTGCAGTTTTTATCGCTTTTACGATCAGGCAAGTGTTTTCAATGCCTTGCTTTTTGGCACAGCCACCGCCTCAGCTTTGCTTGCCAAGTATAGCGGGGTCATAGTTCTTCCAATTTTTGTTGCTTTGTTCTTGTGTTTAATTTTTATTTGCAAGAAATCGCCGTCACGCTTTTTTTTCAGAAGACTGCCTATTTCATTTTTTGCCTTGATCGGACTGTTTATCCTGATCTATCATGGGTCCCATGTAGATGAATATTTCAAAGGCCTGCGGACGGCTGCTGATTATATAGGCCAAGGGCATCAGAGCTACCTTATGGGAAAATACTCAGAAAAAGGATTCTGGCATTACTTTATCATTGCCTTTCTATTAAAAACTACCATCCCGTTTCTTTTTGCTATAGCCATTGCCGGCTATTTTGGAATTCGACAATATCGAAATCCATCCCTGTATTTGTTATTGATTCCCGTATTATTTCTTCTTGCCGCAAGCGTGTTTGCACCTCTTAAAATAGGGCACCGTCATATCCTCCCTATTTATCCTTTTCTATTTGTGCTGGCCGGAACTCTAGTTCAGAGGGTGCGATGGCGATACGCTTTAGTTTTTTTGCTGCCCTGGCATACCGCTGAATCTTTGGCTGTTTGCCCTCATTATTTATCCTACTTCAATGAAATAGCAGGGGGGCCTAAAAATGGATGGCGATATTTAATAGATTCCAACACTGACTGGGGACAAGACATTACTCATCTTCAAAATTATGTTCGGCAGAACCCTGATGCCGAAATGGTTCTTTCTTATTTTGGTCCCATTACTGTCAAGGCCGTCGGCTTTTCATTCCAGGATTTTTTAAGTATGCCGGGATTTGGTAAAGATGCGTCCCATATCAATTCGCCGCAGCCCTCAAAAGAAATTTTGGCCATTAGCGTTACGAATCTTCAGGGATTGTATTTTTATCAGCAATTAGGTCCTGACCCATTTGGCTGGTTGAAGATCAAGAAGCCAATCGGTCGGGCGGGCTATTCCATCTTGCTGTATGATATTACCAATGACGCCTATGTCCATGAGCAAATGGCCTATGTTTATTACCTTTACGGTGAATACGGAAATGTCCAACGCGAAGCAGAAAGGGCGATCTCCCTTGATCCTAAACGTGTTTGGGCTAGGTACCTGCTTGCCTTTATTGCTGTCAGGAAGGGCAATTGGAAGCAGGGCATAACATTTGCTCTTGAGGCTATGAAGGCTGATTCCGAATTACAAGTTCTCCAGGAGAAAATATCAACGCCGCTGGTTGCGACTATTTTTGCTCCAGCCATGATTAACCTTAGCGCGGCCTTTTTTAGTGCCGGCAAAACCGACATTGGCATCAAATTTAGCTTAATGGCAGCCAAACTAGACCCAGCCAACCCTACGGCTTATGTTAACTTAAGCTTTGCTTATAGAGATTTGGGCTATTACCAACAGGCCATAGATGCCGCGGATAAAGCTCTGATTATCAAAGCTTTGGACAAAGAAGCTCTTTATAATAAATCTTTATCATTATCAGCCCTGGGAAGACATCAGGAATCAAAAGCTGTTCTGCGTCTTTTACTGCAGGCTTACCCAAAAGAAGCGCGAGCTAGAACCCTGCTGAACTCTTTGCCATAACTTGTTGACATTGCTGTAATCCGTTTAGCGACATCAATGTCAACCAAAGTTCCTTGCCTTTTTGTAAAAATCGGTCAAACTACCGGTATATGCTCAAACTCAAAGGCAAAAAGATAGGCTTAGTCTTATCTTTTCTTTTAAGCAACGCCGCTATTTTTGCCGAAGCTCCGGCTTTTTTATTCAACTATTCGTTGCCGGTCCGATTTAACAATTTGGATTTTCCGGTGGGCATTGTTGTTGATAGTCAAACAGGATCATCATTTGTGGTCAGCCGGCTCGGACACATCTCCCGCCATGATGCGAAAGGAAATCTGATAGTTGAACGAATCCCTTTCCCCTTTCTTGACGATGGTATCATTGCAATGAACGCGGTCGGTTTAGACAGCGTGCGAGGTTTCCTGTATACCGTTGATGAAGGCGGCAGGATGTTTAAGTTTGATTACTATGGCAGGTTGCTTAAAAGATGGGATATCTCTTCTCATTTTTACGGCAGCCTAAGCGGATTAGTGTGGGGCATTGCGATTCAAGAGACGACAGGGAGAATATATATTGCCGATGCTATGGACGGGCTAATTAAAGTTTATGATTCGGAGGGCAATAAACTATTTGAATTTGGAGACCGGGATTTTTTTCGACCGCGAAATATAGCGTTTGATCCTTCCGAACAATTTCTATATGTGGCACAAACCAGCGAGGGGGGTGGTTTTCATCAGGGCATTTATAAATACACTGCGGCAGGATCGCTGGTTTTGACGTGGGGTTCCAAAGGTTCCGGCGACGGACAATTTGTCAATCCTTTTGGCGTAGCAGTAAGCTCTGATGGAATTGTCTATGCCACAGATGGTGACCCACGACAAGAATTCGTGCCGTCGGGCAACAATCGCGTGCAAGCATTTAGTCCTACGGGGGATTTTCTTTTTAAATTTGGGGCACAGGGGACTGGAGACGGACAGTTTTTTGAACCGAATGGCTTAACAGTTACCCCGCAGGGCACTATTTATGTGACGGATGGTCGAAACTACAGGGTATCTGTATGGGGATTAACACCAGCTTCCTATCCGGCAATAACCAGCATCACTCCAAAAAAAATTGTCTTCAGCACCAGCCCGGTGACTATGGTTATAAAAGGACTGAACTTTCAGGTCGGCGCATCAGTTCGCCTGAGTCGTTTTGGCTCGGATGATATTGTTGCCACGATAATAGATATCAGTTCCATTCAAATTAACGCTACCTTTATTAGTCCCCTATATCGCGGTGGCGGCGAATGGGATATGGTTATTACTAATCCGGATGGCGCACAGGCGTTTCGTTATGTTTATCCTATGGTGAGCATAAGACCAGTTCCACCGTTTACCATCGCCACTGTGCCGCCTCCATCACACGCGCAGGATAGTTTCCCAGTAGGTGTAGCGGTAGATACCAGAGCGTCTACGCTATTTGTCGTCAGCCATTCGCTTTCTCGTGACATTAAGCGTTTTGATTTAAGGGGTCAAGAGCTTCCGCCCATTGCCGGGTATTTTCCAAATTCCGATAAACCAAACTTTAACTCTCCTAATGCTATTGCCGTAGACACGCAACGTAAATTTATTTACGTCGTTGACGAAACCCCTAGAGTTTGGAAGATAGATTACAATGGAAATTCGCAGAAGAAACAGACACAGCTTGCCCTCATTATAGGCGAGGTCGTGTTCAAAAGTATACCGCTTCCGGGGAATTTGTTATGCAGTGGGGCGATTGCGGCAGCCAGGATGGGCAGCTCGTGGCCCCATTTGGTATCACCGTAACTTCCGATGGGACCGTTTTAGTTTCCGATAGTCTTACAAACTATAGAGTTCAAGCCTTCAGTCCTACGGGAAAATTTCTCTTTAAGTTTGGTTCGCTGGGTTCAGGAAATGATCAGTTTTATTCGCCTCAAGGTTTAGCAATAACTGATAACGGAACATTATATGTAGCGGATAATAGTAACAACCGTATTTCCGTATGGGGCATTGAACCCCCCCTTGGTCCTTTTGTTATGGGAATAACCCCAGATGCAGAAGTCGCTGGATCAACCAGGAATGTAACGATATTGGCTACAAAATTTCAGGCGGGGGTAAATTTCAAACTATCTCGCAACGAACAACCTGATATTCCCGTATCCGATCTTTTCGCTAAAGACGCCTTTACTTTCGGTGGGGTTTTAAGGATTCCTCGGTCTGCGGAAATTGGTAAATGGGACGTTGTGTTAACTAATCCGAACGGATCAACCGGCAAGTTGCCGGAAGGTTTTGAAATAAAAGAGGCCACCTTTCCGGAATTCCTTTTTAATTTTAAAGGATCTTTATATTTTTCTTTAGTAAGCGGGGTTGCGATAGATACAATGACCGGAAGCATGTTTATAGCCAACGAATCTTTTGCAATGCAACGTTATGACTTAACAGGCAACTTCGTTTCTTTTATTATCCCTTCCGACTTCGTGTGGACAAAGCCCATCGCTGTTGCAATAGACAGCCAGCGAGGATTTATCCGAGGGTAACTTCCTTTTTCAGTTTGGAGCGCCAGGATTTCGTCCTCAGCAAATAGCTTTTGATCCTACGGAACAATTTCTATATGTAGCCCAGAAAGGTGAGAATACTAACTTTCCTGATTTTAAACAGGGAATTTATAAATATACCGACTTCGGCTCCCTTATTTTAAGTTGGGGTAGCAAGGGCAACGGAAACGGACAATTTAACGATCCGTATGGAATAACTGTGAGTTCAGACGGCGCTATGGTTTTTGCAACAGACCTTCTCAATCATAGGTTTCAAATATTTGACTCCTCTGGGACTTTTTTGGGCGCGCGGGGGACTCGCGGGAGCGAAGACGGACAATTAGATAGACCGCGAAGTATCGCTGTTAGTCCTTTTGGAACAATTTATGTGGCTGATGGTAACAATAACAGAATTTCGGTCTGGGGAATAGATCCCCCAGCTATTCCTTCGATTAGCCGTATTAGCCCTTTTAGTGCTACGGCAGGGCAAACCATAAGCGTAACGGTGGATGGGGTGAATTTTCAGAGTGGCGCTACACTTAAACTTTCATTCGCCGGCCAAAATGACATTCTAGCTAGCAATGTTGCAGTTATCGGAACAACCAAGATTACAGGGACCATAAGCATAGCCTCCGCTACCACAGGAGAAAATTGGAGTGTTGTTGTAACTAATCCCGATTTTAAATCAGGAGCATTCCCTAACGCATTTACCATTATTATTGATACCACTCCTCCAGCCCAAGCTTTAGACTTGGTTGCTGAGAATAAAATTTCAACAAGCATGGCCTCGGCTAAAGTAACGCTTGAATGGACCGCTCCAGGCGATGACGCTGCGATTGGCAATATTATAGATGGGCAACTTGATCTTAGATATTCTTCAAGCACGTCGGATTATAACTTTATGGAAGCCCAAGTCCTGCGATCAACCGCTATGGCGGCGGGTTCCGGGCAAGGATTAATTATTGCCGGCCTTCAAAGAGGCACAACCTATTTCTTTGCTTTAAGAACCGCTGACGAAGTTCCAAATTTCAACATCCCATCAAATATAGTTTCACCTCGAACTTTAGAAGCTATATCCGAGGGAAATTTGGCCATAACAACCACCACGCTGCTCATCGAGGCTGCGCAGGCTTTTCAAATAACAGTAACGACGTTAAGCATCGCTGATCTAAGTGCAACAGCGCAAGTTCAGCTTCAAGATTCGGTGGCGATAGGGCCAGTCTATGATCTTGGGCCAGATGGAA
>JACQWW010000067.1:8546-10139 GCA_016209025.1 Elusimicrobiota bacterium
TTGATCCGCCAGCCACATTAACGATTTCATGGAACGATGTCAACAATAACGGGATTGTGGATGAGACGGAAGGAGCGAGCAATGTAAACGAAACCGCCTTATCATTTAAACGTTTCGATTTAGCATCTCAATTGTGGTTACCCTTAACGCCATTAGTCGAATTGAATACAGCAAATAATTTCTTAATAGTTAGCTTGAGCTCTTTTTCACTGTATGCGCTGACGGTCCCGGATAACATACCACCAAGTATTACCATCTCTTCACCAACAACAGGGGATCAATTCATAGCAACCATAAAACCGGTCCTTATTAACTTTAGGGTGGTTGACAATGTAGATATGCATCCTAAGGTGGATGCAATCCTTATCCAAAAAGAAAATAGGGGATTGCCAAGGGGGCCGATAGAGATTGTGGTGACTCATCTTTTGGAGCAGTTGCCGGGTGGAATTTTTTCGACTCGTATTGATCCTTTACAGATAGACGATGGGCTTTGGATATTAAAAGTTAAAGCTTCTGACCGAGCAAAGAACCAAACAATATCTGAATCCGGCATCTTTGAGGTAATACATGATATACAGCCCCCTCAGACCTCTCTCGGTGTTGACGCGCCCGGCTTTGTCATCACGCCAAGCACCCTTGGGACAACGCCGTCTGATTTGGGAACAATTTTCGTGAACAAGGCCACAAAACTCAATTTAAATTCTGTTGATGATTTAGTGAGTGCTGGCGATGGCTTGGGACTTGGCACTAGTAGTCAAACTTTAAACGTGGATTTGAATCTTAGGTTTATATTTGTTAATCCGAACCCCACGTCAGGTAAAATTTTTAGTTCCAGTTTCACCATCTCTCAGGATTCTGAGGGCTTACACACGCTGGCGTTTTTCGCTCAAGATGTAATTGGCATCAAAGAAACGGCTAAAACAGCAACAGTCGTTTTAGATAACACTGCACCAAAAACAACGATCCAGTTAATTGGGGGAAGACAGTTTAACTCTGGGAACGGCATATTATTTGCGTCTGTAGACTCGCAATATAATTTTCAGGCCAATGATCCTATCGTTAATGGCGTAGCCGCTGGTCTTCAGATAACAGAGTTAAAGATTGATGGTGATGTCTTTAGACCATATGTGACTGATTTTATGTTATCGGAAGGAATACGGACTATTGAATTTAGAAGCAAGGATCGTTTGGAAAATACCGAAACCAGTCAATTTTTTAATGTACGAGTTGACGTAACACCCCCTTTGACCACGCTCTCTATCGGTACGCCGCAAGTCATCCGGGGGCCAGGGCAGTTGCCAGTCGTTGGCCCGTCAACGTTTTTTGGTCTTACTGCCCAAGACCCTATAAACAGCGGCGTTGCTTCCGGTGTTCAGGGTACTTTCTTTAAAACGCCTGTTGCCGATTCATTTAACGTTTTTACCGCTTCCTTTTCAATTTTTGGCGAGACAGGAGAAAAAGCCATTGAGTTTTTCAGCAAAGACAACGTGGACAATTCAGAAGTTGCTCGTTCCAGCTCCGTTTTTCTGGATGCCACGCCGCCCGCCATCACAATTGCTTCACCCAAAACCAGCGATCGGTTTATTGCCACCG
>JACQWW010000067.1:10180-33890 GCA_016209025.1 Elusimicrobiota bacterium
ATCAGCTTTTCAGTTTCTGATAATTTAGATTCCGCACCTGATGTTCAAGCCAGGCTAATTGAAATAGAAGACCGGGGAAGCCCCAGAGCCTCTAGGCCATCCGTTATTGCCGTAACCGCTGGCCAAACGATTAATCCCTTGGATATTGACGACGGCTTGTGGGAGATGGTGGTTACAGCCACCGATTTTGTGTTAAACGTCGCCACGCGAAGCTCGGGAGGTTTCGAGGTAATCCACGATGTCCAGCCACCTAGAACCAGCCTAGTGATAGGTGATCCAAAATTTGGAGCCGAACCAACCTTTATGACCAAAAGCACACCCCTCGGATTGAACGCGATAGACGATCTTGTCGAGGTCGGGGATAGCAAAGGATTAGGCGTTGTCGCAACCAAGTTTTCCATTGATGGATCTGTTTTTTCAACCTTTTTTACAACCCTCTCTATTGCTACAGAGGGTTTACATGTTATCCGCTTCTTTAGCAAGGATATCATTGGCAATCGGGAAACAGTAAGGATATCGAGCGTTGCTGTAGATGGTACCCCACCCGTAACAACTCTTGTTACTGGCGAGCCATTATTGATCGCTTTTGGGCTTAGGCTTATCACGCCGCAAACCCCTATTTCTTTGTCAGCAGTTGATCCTTTAAGCAATGGCGTGGCCTCGGGGGTTAGGGAGATTTTGTTTTCCATTGACCAAGGACCGCCAAGTATCTTCTCCTCGACATTTACCTTGAGCCAAGGCACCTATCAAATCAGCTTTCAAAGCAGGGATAATCTGGGCAATCTCGAATCCCTACAAACAGTTAAAGTGGCTGTTACCATGCTTCAGGAAGCCGCCCTTATTGGCGTTGGCGGCGTTACTGCCTCTGGGACGGCTGATATGGTCGGCAATATTATATCCAATGGCGCTTTCCGTGCTTCGGGCAACGTAAGAGTCAATGGCAATGTTACCGCTGCCCAGATCAGCTTAACAGGAAAAAGTACGATTTCCGGCGTTCAGAGCATTAAAGCGAACGCCGTCAGTTCCTCGCCAATAGATTTGGCTGCCTTGCATAGCCAAGCCGAGTCTTCAAACAACAATAACCAAATACCGAGCAACTTTTTAGTTAATGGAGAATTAAGACTCAATGCTCAACAGAGCTTAACACTAAGCGCTGGCACCTATCTGCTGTCAGGAATGAGCATTTCTGGCGGAGTATATGCGCCCAATACTTCGCTAAGTATGAACGGCGGCGTTGCCGTAACCGGACATCTATTTTCTAAGGATGCCACGATAACAGGAACTTCCTTGGTTCTTCAAAGCGGTACCCAGGCGCAATTGGCTAGCGCTGGCAATATCGGCGCAAAAAGCGCAAATGCTTTAGCAATGAGCCCCTTGGAATCTGATGCTTCATTTAAATTAAGGGAGCTTTATGCTTATCCAAATCCTGCCGTCGGCGGCACTAAACCAACACTCCATATCGAGACGGGCATTGCGGATAGTGTTTGCATCTTGATTTTCAACCTTTCGGGGGAACTTATAGTGGAGACGACGCTAAATGGTCAGCCCCAGATCATTGATGATGGGCAGGGGGCGCAATACGCCTATGAGTGGTTATGGGAAGGTCATATTCCTTCCGGCACTTATCTTTATGTTGTTGAAACCAGAAAAGGCTCGGAAACCCTAAGAGCTAAGGGGAAGATTTATGTGGTGCGGTAGGCTTTTGGGTATTTCTACTATATTTGCCGTAAACCTTTTGTGTGTTGGGTCTTCCTTTGCTACTGAACTTAAAACCGGTGCTGAGTTTTTAAACATTTCCGTGGGGGCAAGGCCTGCCGGTATGGGCAATGCCTACACTTCCCTGGTCAACGATGTGACGGCCATTCATTGGAATCCGGGTGGCTTAGGCTTAATGAATAGTCGGGAGTTAGCCGCCATGTATTCTCAATGGCTTATAGACACCCAATATAACTTCTTAGGATTCGGTTATCCCACTAAAATGGGCACTTTGGCAGGTTCTCTGGTTGTTCTTTCGCAGGGGGAAAGCGAGGCGAGAGGGGCCAGCCGAGAAAAGACGGGCTCTGTCAAAGCTCAGGATCAATCTTTGGCCCTTGGGTTTGGAAGAAATCTGGGAAGGTTAAATGTGGGTTTAAACACAAAATGGCTTCAGAGCGAAATCGCTGGATACAAGACAACCAGCATAGCCCTAGATATGGGCTTAATTTACCCCTGGTCGCGGTCTGTCTTTCTTGGTCTCGCGGTTCAGAA
Organism: Elusimicrobiota bacterium; assembly: GCA_016209025.1. Taxonomy (GTDB): domain Bacteria; phylum Elusimicrobiota; class Elusimicrobia; order JACQPE01; family JACQPE01; genus JACQWW01. The sequence continues at coordinate 12,428 of JACQWW010000067.1, forward strand.
CCTGGGGCCTGGAATGAAATTTATAAACCAGAGAGACCCTTTGCCCATTACTCTAGCAACAGGGGTAAGTTACAGAACTCCACAGGGCTTATCCCTAGCTCTGGATGCTAAACAGCAACTCTACAACAAAAAAATCCAGATCAACATCGGCACGGAATACCGAGTCCTCCCTATGTTCGCCCTAAGGGGAGGGTATCTCGCAAAATTTGCGCAAGATAACAATCTTCCGGGAACCAAATTTTCTGGTCTTTCGGCGGGAATCGGCTTTGCGTTTTTGGGCAATGAAGTAGATTATGCATTTACTCCATTCGGAGTTTTAGGAGATACCCACAGAGTAAGTCTATCTCTAAAATTTTGATCACAAGGTTAGCTCATGATCATACGTGGATAAATACTGACCCGCCGCGTCAAGGCGCCTCTTTTATTTCTTGAAGACGGCGCTATCGAGGTTGACAATGCGGGCGTCATCCGGCGCGTCGGCCGGTTTGACCTCATCTGCGCAGGGAAATCCGGTAAAAAAGGTGTTTTGGATTACCGCGGCCGCTTGATCCTCCCCGGCTTGATTGACGGCCATTGCCATTTGCCGCAGTATGCCGCGACAGCCAAAGACGGCTTGGAATTGCTCGGCTGGCTTAAAACAAACATTTTTCCTTTAGAGCGCTCTTTCCATAGCGCCCCCTGGGTTCGGCCTTATGCCCGGCATTTTTTTCAAGAGCTTTTAAGAAACGGCACGACCACCGCGGCAATTTATACCTCGATTTGGAAAGACAGCACGGATATTTGTTTTGAAGAGGCGTTGAAAAGCGGCATGCGCGTTATTATGGGGCAGGTGATGATGGACCGCTTGTCTTATGACGATGTCCTGCGCCGCCCCGCTTCGCAGAGCTTCGGGGACGGAGATAGGGACAGCGTCCCTGGCCGTCTTTCGCCGTGGGATCGTTTAAAAAAGATTATTCAAGAAAGCGAAGGTCTTTGCCATAAATGGCATGGAAAAGAAAACCGCCTCTTCTACGCTTTCAGCCCGCGATTCGGGCCGAGCTGTTCGCCGGCTTTGCTTAGGCAGGCCGGGCGCCTGGCAAAAAAATATTCGGCTTATATTCAGACGCATTTAGCTGAGAACCGGCAGGAGGTCGGCGTTGTTCTAAAAGCAAATCCCCAATGCCGCAGTTATACGGATTTTTACCATCAAAGCGGCATCCTTGGGCCGAAAACGCTTTTAGGGCATTGCATCTGGCTTGATGGCCGTGAAATGGACATTTTAAATAAAACGGCCGGCAAGGTGATTCATTGTCCGACTTCAAATTTTTTTCTTTCAAGCGGCATAATGGATTGGAACGGCTTGGCCGGGCGCAATATTCCCATTGCCTTAGGATCCGATGTGGGGGCGGGGCCGGAACTTTCTATATGGGCGGTTATGAAACAGGCTCTTTATGCCGACAAAATTGCCGGCGCTTATCATTTACATGAAAAGGTGGATAATAAGCGGCCCTTGACCGTGCAGGGGGTTTTTTATTGGGCTACTTTAGGCGGGGCCAAGGCCTTGGGTATGGATAATGTCACGGGAAGCCTTGAACCGGGCAAACAGGCGGATTTTATTGTTGCCGATCCCCTGGCGGTCAATCCGATGCCGGGGCGTTTAAGCCGGCTGGCCGGCAGGTCGGCCCAATCTCATTTGGCGCGTTTGATTTACCGGGGCGGCGAAAACGCCGTATGTTCGGTCTTCGTTAAAGGGCGCAAGCTTTTTGAGGCTGCGCCAAAAAATTAAGAATATCCCGGTTGACGGTATCCGGTTTTTCTTCGTGCGGCCAGTTGCGGCAATCGGAAAGATAGTGGATTCTTAACAAGCCGCGAAAATATTTTTCCATCGCGGCAATAACCGCTTTGCTCTGCCGGGTGTTTTTTTCTCCCCAGATAAGCAGGGTGTCGGCGAAAATATCCGCAGGCCGTTTGACTGTGAAAGGCGGACAGCGGAAAGCGGCGCGGTAATAATTTATTGCCGCGGCAATCGCTCCGGGCTTTAACAATGCTTGACGGAAAAATTCCAGGTCTTTGCCGGAAAACGTGCCGTTTGTTTTTGTAAAGGCGTGTTTAATGAGCGCGGCGCAGGCGTTTTTACTGAAATAAGCTTCCGGCAGTTTGGGCAGTTGACAAAAGAGAGCGCGCTTGAGGATATGGGCTCGGCTTAGGTCAAAAAACAGGCGCCGCCACAAAAGCGCCGGATGCACGGCATTGATCAAAACCAGCTTGCCGACGGCCTTGGGCCGGCTCATGGCCGCCTCGAGGGCGATGGCGCCGCCTAAGCCATGGCCGACCAGATGAGCTTTGCCGAGGCTGATTTTTTCAATGACGCCGATGACGTCATCGGCCAGTTCGCTTAGACGGTAGTCTTTGATTCTCTCCGGCGCGTCGGAATCATTGAAGCCGCGAAGGTCAAGGGCTACGGTCCGGAAATGCCGGGACAAAACAGGCAGTTGTTTTCTCCAGCTGTACCAGCAGGAAGGAAAATCATGCAAAAGCAAAACAAGATCGCCTTGGCCTTGCTCGACGCAATGAAGACGGATGCCGTTGGCGCGCACCATGACATGACGCAATTCATCGGCCCGGACGGTTAATGTTTGATCCGGCATTACGCTATTTTATCAATTCATTCTAAAATATAGCTCATGATGCCTGACGAAGCGGTTTTGTTGATCGGCGGCCTCGGCACCAGGCTCGGGAACTTGACCAAAGCGATGCCGAAACCCATGCTGGCGGTCGCGGGCAAACCGTTTTTGGAGTATTTGCTTGGGTATCTGAAAAGGCAGGGCATCCGCCGTTTTATTTTGGCCGCGGCTCATCGCGCGGATGTGGTGCGCGGCTATTTCGGCGACGGCCTGCGCTGGGGCATAGAAATAGTTTACTCCGATCCTGACGGCAGGCAGCTGGGCACCGGCGGCTCCATTAAAGAGGCTGAGGAGCTTATCCGCGGCAAGGAATTTTTTGCCTTAAACGGAGATATTTATTTCGAGGTTCCCTTGGAAAAACTTTGGAGCTATCATCGGGAAAAACGCTCCAGTCTGAGTCTGGCCCTTTTTTCAACAACCGATACCGGACGTTATGGATCAGTAAGTCTGAGCAGTGACGGCGTAATAACCGATTTTTTTGAGAAAAATAAAAATCCCACGGGCAGGCCGTGTCTGGTCAACGGCGGCATTTATGTTTTTAATAGGAGTATCTTAAAAAGAATTTCCAAGGGCGTTGATTTTTCCCTTGAATATGATTTGTTTCCCAAGATCGCCGGTAAAACTCTTTACGGCCTGGAATTTCCAGCCGCTTTTTTTATTGACATCGGCACCCCGCAGGATTACGAGCGCGCCCAAACAGAAATTCCCCGCAGGAATTTCTGAAGTCTGAAGTCTTAAGTCTGAAGTCTTAAGTCTGAAGTCTTAAGTCTGAAGTCTGAAAAGGGAATAACCTGTTTTTTTCATACTTCAAGCTGCAGACTTCAGACTTAACCTCCAGGGGAGAAGTGTTATACTCATTTTGTGCCGGATGAAATTCAAGAGAATCCCCAAGCGGAAAAATTTGAAACGGAAGCTCCTTTAAGCGCGCTTGAGCCGGAACTTTCTTTTAAAGAACTCATTAAAAAATTGATTGAACTTCAGGCCAGAGACGCCGTTATGGACGGCTTTCGATCGCGCCTTGAAGAGATTGACAAGACTATCATCGCCATCAAAGACGGCCTTGCCCGCGAAGAGCAGGAGTTTCAAACGTCAAAAGAAACAAGAAAGCAATTGCTTGTCGAACAAAAGCATTTGGAAATGGAAATTTCCAAAATTGACGCTGACATTGCCAAGCATACGGCTGAATTGGGCCAGATAAAAACAAACGACGCTTATCGCGCTTTGGTAACGCAGATCGGGGCTTTGAAGGCAAAAAAAGATGAATTTGAAACGAAAACTATCGAATTGTACGACAGGATTGATCTGGATAAAAAGCGCGAGAAGGAAGGATTGCAGGCTTTGGAATTAAAGAAAAAAGAGCAAGGCGTCCGGATTTCAGCTCTCGAACAAGAGCGCTCCGGTGTAGGCACGGATTTAGCCGGGCAAGAGGGCCGGCGCGCCGATTTGGTCAAAGGACTGCCGCATGACAACCTTGAGCGCTATGAGCATCTTCGCGCGAGAAAAAACGGCATGGCCCTGGCCGCCATTTTGGAAGGTTCTTCTTGCGGCGGATGCCGTATGCACGCCACCCAGGAGGTCATCAATGAAATTCTCAAAGCCAAGGATTTTGTCGTTTGCGAACGCTGCCAGAGAATCCTTTATCTTCCGTAGGCAATGGGGTCAGGTCTTCATTTGTCATTTGTTGATAGGAACTAAATGGCGGCCACAGTTTGTTGTAACAAATGACAAATGAAGACCTGACCCCATTGCCTTTTCATGAAACTTACCATTTACATTGACGGGGCCTGCCGATTCAATCCCGGTCCGGCCGGCATAGGAGTTTGGATAACCGACGGCCACGGTAAAACCTTGGCTGAAATTTCGGAATATATCGGACAGGCGACCAATAACGCGGCTGAATGGCGCGCTTATCTATTTCGGAATATATCGGACAGGCGACCAATAACGCGGCTGAATGGCGCGCTTATCTGCGCGCTTTGAAAGAGGCCAAGGCTTTGGGCGCTCATGAAGCGGTAATTTTTACCGATTCCGAGCTGTTGGCGCGGCAGATTGAGGGCCGGTATAAGGTCAGAGACCCGGTTCTCAGGCAGTTTTTTACTCAAGCCAAAAGCCTGGCCGGGTATTTTTTGTCGGTCAAGCTGACGCATATCACCCGTGAGCACAATAAGAAGGCCGATGCTTTAGCCAGGCGCTCGGTTGAGGGTAAAGAAAAACCCCCTCCTCGCGAGGTATCGCAAGGAGGGGGAATTGACTGTTCAGGTCAACCCGAGACCCTGTAATCCGGGTTCTGTTTCCCGCTTATTTAGCGGGATGAGAACCATGCTTCTTGGCGGCATCCACGGAACGCTTTAATTTTTAATCATTATCCTGAGCCGGGACATTGCGTTCCTGCCTTGCTCCGGGTGGGGTTTTCCTCTGCTTGCGGATTGCTCCGCAGGCACGTAAGCTCTTACCTCACGGTTTCACCCTTGCCGGCCCCTGCGGGGCTTAGGCGGTTTTGTTTCTGTGGCACTATCCGTCCCCCCTCGCCGCACGGTGAGGAGGGCCCGCCTTTTAGGCGGCACCCTGCTCTTCGGAGTCCGGAATTTCCTCTCATCCTCCCTGTGATGTTCTATCGGGAAAATGAGCGGTTCTCCAGGCTCGGTTGTTACCAGGTATGCCTATGATAACATAGTAGCCATGGATAGCGCCAGGGAGACGCATTCGCCTGTTCTATTGGAAGAAACAATGCGTTTTTGGGTGACAAAAAAGGATGGTTTTTATATTGATTTGACTTTGGGCATGGCCGGACATGCTGATGAGCTTTTAAGCCGCTATCCAAAGGCTTCCTGCCTTGGGCTGGATTGGGATTTCAAAAGTCTTGAGCTTGCCCGAGAGCGTTTGCAAAAGTGGGGGACCAGAGTCATTGTCCGGCAGGCCAACTTTGCCGATATTGGAAATATTTTGGAAAATTTGAAAATTGAAGCGGCGGACGGAATGCTTTTTGACCTTGGGCCGTCGGCTTACCAGATATTTAAGGGGAATTTCGGGATTTCCTACCAGAAAGACGAATATCTTGATATGCGGCTTGGGGGACGCGAAACCATGTCGCCTGCCGCTGATTTGCTTAAGGCTTTGACGCCTGCCGAATTGCAGTGCCTTTTGACTGATTTCGGCGATCTGCCCGGCCATCTGGCGAAAAAAATCGCCGGCTGCATAAAGTCCGCGGCTGAGCCTCCCCAAACAACGGGTCAGCTTGTCGGGCTGCTCGGCATTGTTTCAAGCAACCGCCGAATTTGGGCCAGGGTTTTCCAGTCCCTGCGCCTGGTGGTCAACCGTGAAATGGAAAATTTGAACGCTCTGGTTGCGGCGATTCCCGGCTGCTTGAGGCCGGGCGGCCGGGCGGTCGCCATCACCTTTCATTCGCTTGAAGACCGCCTTGTCAAGCAGGCGTTTAAAAAATACGCGCGGGAAGGCCTCTTCAAGCTTTTGACGCCGAAACCGGCGACCGCGGCAAATGAAGAAGTGCGAAGCAATCCCAGGTCCCGTTCGGCCAAATTGAGAGCCGTGGAAAAATGCGGCGCAAAATCGTAATTTTTGTTTCCGTTTTATTGACAAGCCTTTTTTTGTCCGTTTGGCTCAAGACCCAGGTGGTGCGAAGCGGGTACCGCCTTGAGGAATCAAAAGAATCTCTGCGCCAAGCCGATCTGGAGCTTTCGGAAATTGAAATCAGGATGCACCGGATAAAAACTTATTCCAATGCCGTCAGGCGGGCCAAAGCCGAAGGGTATCTTCTCCCCGGCGAATACGATCCAAGCAAAATCCGTTCTTTACGGCAATGACGCGCCTTTGGATTGTTTTGGCCGCGGTTTTTGTGATTTTCGGGGCTGTTTTGCTTCGTTTGGGACAGCTTCAAATTTTTCTTCACCATCAGTTCAAGGAAAAAAGCCTTTCCGAATTGATCGAAAAAAAAGGAGTAAGACCTTTCAGGGGCAGAATTCTGGATCGCCGCGGGCAGGTTCTGGCGGTGACGGTCGAGCGGCCCTCGATTTTTTTGGCGCGCCGCGAAAGCCCGGCTTCGAAAACCGATCTGGTCCGCCTGATCCAATCGGTCCTGCCGGCCATGGCAAAAAGCGAAATCGAAAGCAAGCTTAAATCGCCGGCCAAATTCATCTGGATTAAAAGGTCCGCTGAGGTTGAAGAGGGGGCGGCGCTCTCGCGCCTCGGGACCAAGGGTTTGGGCGTTGTGCCGGAACCTAAACGTTATTATCCCGGGGGACCCTTGGCTTTGTCCCTCCTGGGCGCCGTCGGCACGGACGGAGACGGTTCTTCGGGGATTGAGCGCCGGCTTGACCCGCTTTTAGGAGGCGACGAGGAGATTCGTCTGGTCTTGCGCGACGCGCGCCGCAAGATATACGCCGAGCGCGAAGAAGTCCAGCGGCTTTTTGATTTCAGGGGCCGCGGCAAAGAGCCGGGCCCGTTTGATGTTTATCTTACCATTGACGCGCGTTTCCAGGGCTCGGTTGAGGAAAAACTTAACGGGGTTCTGCAAAAAAACGACGCCAGGGCCGCGTCCGTCGTGGTTATTGAGGTCAAGACAGGCGCGGTGCGGGCCATGGCCAACGCGCTCAACAGCGCCTTGGCCGGCGCCTGGAGCGAACAGTTGGATGCCAATCTGGCGGCCAGCTATACTTTTGAGCCGGGCAGCGTCATCAAGCCCTTGATTCTGGCAAGCGCCCTGGGGGCCGGGGCGGTCAAGGAAACCGATGTTTTTGACTGCGAAGGCGGCAAATATCACATCATGCCCGGTTTGACCATAGAAGATCATGAGCCGTACCATCTCTTGCGTTTGGGCGAGGTCCTGGCCTATTCGTCAAACATCGGATTTGCCAAGATCGGCGGGAAAACCGGGGCTCCCCGGCTTTTTGAAAATCTTCGCGCTTTCGGTTTCGGATCCAGGACCATGCTTCCTTTAACCGGCGAAGCGGCCGGGATTTTGCGGTCTTTAGATGAGTGGGGCCCGATGAGCCTGCCGATGATTTCCTTTGGTTATGAAATCGGTGTTACCGCGCTCCAGCTTACTCAGGCTTTTGCGGCTTTGGCCAATAACGGGGAATTTTTGGAAACTCAGCTCATTGAGGCTGTCTCGCCTTACCGCCGGCAGCGCAAGGTTTTTCAATTCTCCCCGAGGAGAGTGCGCCGGGCCGCTGATCCTGATGTTGCCCGGCGGGTTCTTCAAATGATGGAGGAGGTGGTGCGTTACGGCACCGGCGTCAAAGCGCAGATCGGCGGCTGGCCGGCCGCGGGGAAAACCGGGACAGCCCAAAAAATTGATCCCAAGACAAAAAAACATACGCCGGATCATGTCATGGTTTCTTTTTGCGGCGTTTTTCCTATGCCCAAGCCGGAGTTTTCCATCTGCGCCGTGGTTGACGATCCAAGAAAACCCCGGGTGGCTTGGGCCAGCGACATCGCCGCGCCTCTTTTTAAGGCCGTGGCCATGGACGCCATCAGCGTCTTCGGCATCGCCCCGCAGCCTTTTCCCCTCGCCCCGCCCTGTGTCTTCGCACAGGACTGCCCTGCGGGACTGTGAAACGGGGAGAGGCGGCTAGGGCCTTTGGCCCCAGCTCCGTCCCCGAAGCTCTGCGGAGCGGGGGCAGGGTGAGGGGTAAGGAGGTTATGTTATGCCTAATTATAAACTTAGCGATTTATTAAAGAAATTTTCCAAGACTATCAAGCCTCTTGTTATAAGCGATCTCGGGGCGCCGGTTGCCGGCTTGACTTCTGATTCGCGCCGGGCCGGTCCGGGCGTTGTTTTCTGCGCCCTTGGCGGCCAAAAGACCCACGGCATTTGTTTTGCGCACGAGGTTTTAAGGCAGGGGTCGAAAATTTTGCTTCTTGAACCGCCATTGCCGCGGCCGCAGGTCCAAAAATTACGTCAAAGCGCCATCGGCCTCGGCGCTTGTGTGTTGGTCGTGGCGGACTTAAGAAAACGCCTTGGTTCGCTGGCTAATTGGGTTTATGGCAATCCTTCCCATAATTTGAAATTAGCGGCCATCACCGGCACCAGCGGCAAGACGACGGCTTGCTATTTAATGGAGGCCATAGCTGAGGCTTGCGGCCATCGCGCCGGAGTATTGGGCACGGTCAATCACCGGATCGCCGGAAAGATTCGTCCCGCGAGCCTGACTACGCCCCAATCTGATGAGACGATTGCCTTGATGGCCGAAATGCTTAAAAACGGCTGTGATTATTGTTTCATGGAAGCCACCTCGCAGGCTCTTGATATGGGAAGGCTTAATGATCTTGATCTCGATGGAGCGCTTTTTGCCAATTTAAGCCGGGATCATTTGGATTATCACCGCACCATGGAAAGGTATTTTCGCGCCAAATCAAAGTTATTTTTTGATATTTTGGCCGGTTCCGCGAAGGAAGGGCGTTTCGCCGCGGTCAATTTTGACGACAGGCGGGGCAAAAAACTTTGGCGCCGCCTGGCTGATTTGCCTAGGGTCGAAAAAATATCTTATGGCATCGGTCCAAACAGGGTTCTTGATGTCGAGTCCCTGGACATCAAACTCGGACTAAAATCGTCGGATTTTATCCTGCGGCTTGGTCAAGAGAAAAAGACCGTTAAATTGCAATTGATAGGCAGGCATAATGTCTCAAATGCCCTGGCTGCGGCCGCGGCCGCCCATGCTTTGGGCCTGCCGACCGGCCGCATTATTGAAGGCCTTGAATCCCTTAAGGTTGTTCCAGGCCGGCTCGAAAGAATTAAAGAGGCCAGGGATTTCCTGCTTCTGGTTGATTACGCGCATAAACCAGAGGCCCTGAAAAGCGTCTTGAGCACATTGAGAGCTGTTCCAAAATTAGGGCGTCTGATCGTTGTTTTCGGCTGTGGCGGAGACAGGGATCAAGGCAAACGGCCGATGATGGGGGAAATCGCGGCCCGGCTGGCTGATTTCGCTGTTTTTACCTCAGACAATCCCAGAAGCGAGGATCCGGAAAAGATTATTGACGCGATCGAGGCCGGCGCCAAGGCGGCCGGCCGTTCAAATTACCTGCGCCAGACCGACCGGGCCAAAGCCGTTCAATGGGCCATTCGCCATACCAGAGCCGGCGATTGCGTTATTATCGCAGGCAAAGGCCACGAGAATTATCAGATTTTCAAAGACAAAACCATTCACTTCGACGACCGCGAGATTTGCCGGGAAATATTAAAAAAATAGGTAACTCCTCAGCCTCCTCGTTATACCGGCGAAAGCCGGTATCCAGAAAAAAGTCTGGATTCCGGTCCCGCTCCACAGGGCTTCGGGGACGGAGATAAGGCCAGAGGCCTTGGCCGTTTTCACCGGAATGACGGCAAGGGACATGAGCAGTTACAAAAATAGGGACTATCCCTATTTTCCGCAGGGGACGTTTTCAGGCGCCTTGTCCACGCCGCACTCGGTGACGCATTGCTGCTTGCATGAAGCGGCATTTCCGCCGCAGCAGCCGGTGTAGCATTTTTTATAGCAAGAAAGTCCGCCGCCGCCTGATTCTTGAGCCTGTCCTTCGCCGCTTGATCCCTGAGTCTGTCTTTGGGTCTGTCCTTTTCTAAATTGGACAGCTCCCTTACCCGGCCCGCCGCCGGAGGATCCGCTGCCCGTAACACCTTCTTCATAGCGGCCTTTCCCTGATCCTGAAGATGAGGAGGACGTTCGGGATCCCGGCGCTTTTTGAGTCTTATCAGGTTTTGTTTGAGTCTGTTTCGACATTATTTGAAACTGCTTTGGCGGTGTCTGAACTTTTAGCTTTGGCTCCGCCGACAATAGCAGGAGGCGGAGGCCCTGTTTTCTTTCGCACTACCGCGCCGCCGACGATAGTAGGCGGAGGAGGCCCTGCCTTTTGCGCTGCTGCGCCGCCCCGAACTGCGGGCACTTCTCGAGCTTCTTTAACTACAGGCACTTTTCGAGCTTCGTGAACTGCGGGCACTTCTCGAGCTTCTTTAACTACAGGCACTTTTCGAGCTTCGTGAACTGCGGGCACTTCTCGAGCTTTACCTGCAGGCACTCCTTCACGAGCTGCCCGAGCTGGCGTAGCAGGCATTCCTTTCTGCTGCCCGGCTGCGCCGCCGACAATAGTAGGAGGCGGTGGCCCTGCCTTCTGCGCTGCTGCGCCGCTGACACCCTTGATATATGGAGAAGAGGCTCCGGTCTGCTGCCCGGCTGAGCCGCCGACGATATGAGGCGGAGGAGGCCCTATCCTCTGCTGCGCTGCCGCGCCGCTGACACCCTGCATACGTCCAGGCTGGCTTTGAGCCGGGGCTGCTGCGCCGCCGATGATATGAGGAGCAGGAGGCCCTGCCTTTTGCGCTGCCGCGCCGCTGACACCGCTATACGGAGACTGACCTTGAGCCTGCGCGGCTGCGCCGCCGACGATATGAGGCGGTGGAGGCGCTGCCTTCTGCGCTGCTTGCGCTGCCGCGCCGCTGACGTTCCTGGCGTCCTTATTACGCGGCGGAGGAGTCCCTGTATGCTGTGGAGGAGGGGTTCCTATATGCTGCGCTGCCTCTTGCGCTTCATGAGGCGGCGGCGGTGCCGAACTAGCGCCTGAACCTCCTACTACGCGAGGCGGCGGCGGTGCTTTATAACCTGAGCTGGCTCCGCCCTCTACGCGAGGCGGCGGCGGCACTGATTTAAAACTCGAACTAGCGTCTGAACCTCCTACTACGCGAGGCGGCGGCGGTGCTTTATAACCTGAGCTGGCTCCGCCTATGTTTGGTAGTGGCGGCGCATTATAACCAGAGCTTCCTCGGTTGGCGCCGCCACTCATACTGGGCGGCGTTTGTGGTTTATAACCCGAACCTCCCGCGTTGGATGGCTGCGGTTTATAACCATAACCCCCTGCATTAGATGGCTGCGGTTTCGAATAAGAGCCTCCTCTATCGGCGCCGCTTCCTTTATTTATATTTTCTACCGGTTTATTGACTGGTTTACGGCCGAAACTCCTTATATTGTTTGCGCCGCCTCCGCCAAGAAAGGCGCTTGATCCTTGCCCCTTAAAAGCCGGAAATTTTTCGGTAAGCTGGCCAATGGGAACGCAATTTGCCCCGTGACCGGACACCCGGGAATTTGCAGGCGCAATGCTCTGACGCACGGCGCCCCGTCCGCCGCCGCCAACAGCCTGTCTGCCGCCGAAACCGCCTGCCATCGGCTTTTGTGAGCCGAACGACAGCGAAGATGTTCCTGGTTTCGCTGTTCCGCTATACGCGTTCGACGCGGCGGTCTGCTGGTTTGACTGCATTGGCGCTGCCTGTTGCTGCACTGCTTGAAGTTGCGATCCTTGCGCTTGCTGGCTCTGAGCTTGCTGACCTGGATTAGCCTGCATTGCTTGCTGCGCCTGCGCCGCTTGTATTTGCGATCCTTGCGTTTGCTGATTTGCCTGCATTTGCGATTCTTGCGGCTGCACCCCTTGTAAAACTTCCAACTGCTGAACTTCCAAACGCCGCGAAACCGGCATGTTCGCAAGCGCCGCGGGATTTTTCACAACGCCGGTTCTGGTATCAATGGCGCCGTTTTTATAAGCGTCCGCAAAGACCTCAGGGTCCGGCGCGTAACCCTCGCCGCAAATGGACACGGGAGCGGCTGTCAAAGCGCGCGGCCATAACCCAACGGAAAAAATCGCAACAACCCAAACCGATTTTATTCTCATTGCAAAAGTACCTCCATCAACCGAAATTTGACCCTCTACCTTAATATATAACCTGTTAATCGTTTTTTATCAAGGCCGGCCGGTTTGAGTATTTGATTTTGCAATAAAGTATCAAGCCGCCCAGAACAAAGCTGATCGAATTGGCGGCCATTAACGGAATGTCGTGTTTGATTATTCCATAAATCAGCCAAAGAAAAGTTCCGACAACTATCAGGGCATACATTCCCAGGGAAATATCTTCGGTTTTTTTGGTTTTCCAGCTTTTGACGGCTTGCGGCAGAAAAGATGATGTGGTGCAGGCGGCCCCGGCCAAGCCCAGCAGAGTCAGGGCATCCATTATTTTTTCTTCTTTTTCGTTTCTGTTTTTTTCGTTTTAGCGGCCTCGTCCGTCTTAGGGACCGTTAAGGAATTAGTGACACATTTGGCTGAGGCGATTTTGACCAAGATCGAAGCGAATCCGCAGCGAGCATACCTTAAGGTATGTAAGTGAGGATTCGCAATGAGATTGGTCAAAATCGCCCAGCCCCGCCGGGGGCATCCGATATCGGGCCAATGGCTGCGTTGCATCCTCAGTTACGGGCCCTTGGGCCCGCTCCTTGCGGTGCGCCTTGCCCTTGGCCCAATCTCGGATGCCCAAATGTGTCAATAATTCCTTAACGGTCCCTTATTGTCGGCTTGCTTTTGCGTATCAATCAGCTCCGCTTCTTTGGCTAAAAGAGGGCTAACTTTCCAATCGGCCAGTTTCCAGACAGCCGGGTTCTCCGGCAGTTTGGCGAAATACATGGTATCTTTCTTTTCTCCGATCAAAATTTCGTAAGTCTTGCCGTCGTTTAATTTAATTTGAACCTGAGCGGTTTTTGGCCGTCCCTCCAAGCCTAATTTTTTCAAGCCCCCGGCTGTTTCGAAAGGCTCGGGGAAATCATTGGCCTCGAGCCTGGTGAAAATGCCGGCCATGGCGGATGCCTTGTCTTGCTTGACCGGTTTGCCCCTGATTTTCCAGACGGCTCCTTCTTTAATTAAGACAAGGGTTTTGTTTTTGGCGGCCACGGCGATGGAAGAGATTTTGTCCTGAGGCGCTTCGAAAATAAGCCTTGACTTTATGTCCTGGGGCCGTTTTTCAAAAGAAAAACGGGAGAGCCCTTTGACGACGTAAACGGCGCTGGATCCATCGAAAGCAAAGTATGACCGGTCCCAGCTGCCCAGGATTTGTTTGCCGATTTTTCCCTGGAAAAGCATTTGCTCTTTAACGTTTTTAACCGTCAGTTTGATGCCGCGCGCTTCGTCGAGCTCGAAATCAAGAAATCTGTCTTTACGTTCGGAAATTTTTTCCTCGACAACCGCCGAAGCCAGGGAATCGGTCATGTCTTTCAAGACCGTTTCCTGGACCGCGTAGTCTTCAGGCATTGTCATGCGCCAGACATCCCCTTTTTTGTCCAGGACGATCTTTTCAAAAAAAAAGCGCTCGATGGTGATTTGCGAAATGTCCTTGGCGGGATTTTTCGTGTGTTTTAAAAACCGCGGCATCCGGCGGTATTGTAAAACAGCCCGTCCGGTATGGACAAGCAAGACAGCGGCAAAAATCAAGCCGCTTAAAATCCAAAGGGTTTTGACGGTTTTATGCCGCACTGGAAGTAAATTGTTCCCTGACAGATGCTTTCCAGCGCTTGCGGCGCCGCCAACCGGCAAAACCGGCCGCAGCCACACAGACAGGCATCAGGAGGATGGAGGCGAATTTGACCAGGGTGCGCTGATAATCGCTGAGGGTCCTGGTAAAAGGGCGGATTTTCATGCCTTTAGAGCGGACCGCGGCCAGGTCCGCGTCCTGGCTGAGCCAATCCACGACGTTCAGGAAAAAAACAAGGTTCGAAGCCCCGGCCGGTATGCTTTGGTCCACGATTTTCGAGGTTCCCACCAGGATGATTCGGGATCTGTTTTTGCTTTGGGCCAGCCAGGCACCGGAGGCCGGGGGCGTGCTTTTTTCGAGGTCGGCCGGCGGCGAGGCAAAGAGGGCGCTTAATTTTCCTTCAAGAGTCACGGCCACGGCAAAAGGCCCGCGCGGGTCGCCAGGGGCCGGCGTGAAATCAGCGAGAGGCGAAAGGCTGGTCAGATTGGTTTTTATCCAAGACAAGCGGCTTGTCTCAGCCAGAACCTCAAGGTTCATGTTTTTGACGTTGTCTGTGGAGACAGGGCTTACGAAAGGCAGCATGACTTGGTCCATTTCCTTGGTGATCGGGCTTTCCCGTGAAAGTTTTGTGATGATGGGCAGAAGCGGATAGCTGACGATGTTGTTGATGATAAAAGGCCCGGCCCGCTGTTGGATGGAAATGTTCTGGTTTTGAATATCAAGGGCAAAGCCGTTTTTCAAGCCCAGTCCCCAGTGTCCCAGGAGTTTTTCCAGGCCGGTGGCCACATTAGAGGCGAAAAAGGCGCCGGAATCCATGTTGACGTCTTTGGTGTCCAGGAAAAAAGCCGTGGGCACACCGGCCAGGATCATCTGCTCCAGGCGCGCCATTTCGCCTTCCGTAAAATTTTCTTTCGGCCCGATGATAAGCAGAGATTGGGGGGCGCCGGTCAGATCGAGCGGCCGGCCGACATCAAAGTGCCTGACTTCATAGTTTTCCCTGACGTTGTCCATAATTTCCGAAGAAAGGGGCGCGGTTCCTTTGCCGTCGAGTATGGCCGCGACGCGCGGCTCTTTTTGCACGAGTTTTTTAATGCGGCTTGTCAGATCGTATTCCAGGCCGGCGATGTCGCGGATGACCGCAATCGTTTCTTTTTTGTCGGCGTGCAGAAGAACCGCGCCCATAAAGCCGTCTTTGATTTCATATTTGTCCTTGGCGATAAAAGTCAGGCGCACCGGGGCCACGCCCATCGTCAAAGCCTCGCTTTTGAATTTTTCGTCTTCAGGGTAAGAGATGAAACGGTATTCGAAATTTTTGCCGCCATAGTTTTTGTACGACCTTAACAGGTCTTTGAGGTAGTCGCGGTAAGTGGCGTAAGGCTGGGGCAGTTCTTTTGAGAAGTAGCACTTGACGATGACCGGGTCTTCCAGCGATTTAAGGATGCGCTTGGATGCTTTGGAGGGCGAATAGATTTTGCCTTCCGACAGATCGAGCCTCAAATAGAGCAGCTGCCCGGCGATATTAAGGGCGATCAGAAAGACGATCAGGCCGCCGATGGCGCCGGAGATGCTTTCCATGAAACGTGAGAACTGAGAAGTGAGAAGTGCCAAGCGCGAGGAGTTATTTGGCACAGGCGCTCCGGAACTTTTTTTCAAGACGCATGAGGGCCAGCGATAAAAAGAAGGCGGCAAGGCTTATAAAATAAAGAACGTCGCGGCTGTCAAGGACTCCCCGCGAGATGTTGTCCACGTGCGAATCGAATCCGATGAAATTGAGCAGGTCGGCGAAAGGATAAGGGAAGAATACGATGACTTTGCCGGCTAGAAACAGGCCGAAGCCGACCGCCCAGCTGACAAGATAGGCGATGACCTGATTTCTGGTAAGGCTGGAGGCGAAAAGGCCGATCGAGGCCAGGGCGCTGACAAGGAAAAAATTGCCGATATAGGCCCCGATAACGGCGCCCCAGTCGGGACTGCCGAGAAATTCCAGAATGACCGGATAAATGCCGGTCAAAACAAGGGCCAAGCCGACCACCAAGAGTCCGGCCAGGTATTTTCCCAGAACGATTTCGTGGATTTTCAAAGGCAGGGTGGTCAGGATTTCAAATGTTCCGCTTTTGAATTCCTCGGCCAGGCTGCGCATGGTGATGGCCGGCACTAGAAAGACAAGGATAAGCGGCACCAGGTCCATGAAAGGGGCCATATTGGCTTGTCCCACGACAAAAAGCGGCTGGGCGAAAAAGTACCCTGTCACCAGAAGAAAAATGACATAAAGCACGTAAGCCATCGGCGAATTGAGCATTTCGCGCAGGTCCTTTTTGGCGACAGACCAAATCCCGGCAAAAGACGCGGTGACGCGGTGACGCGGAGACGCGGAGAATGAAGATTCCCCTTGCCCTCCTGTCCCCGCGTCTGCGCGTCCCCGTGTCCCCGTGTCAATCATTTCACTTGGTAAGTTCATGGAATATTTCCTCAAGGGATTTTTTCTCCATTCTTAACTCGATGAGAGGCAACTTTTTTGACGCGGCGCATTCGAAAATCCGGCCGCGGATGTCCTGGGCCGCCCGGATGCGCCAGGAGTATTGCCCGGCCCCGGGCTCAGCCTCTGGCCCCTCAACGGCTAAAACGCCGTCAAACGCCGCAAAAAGGTCCTGGCCGCCGGCGATGTTTCGCTCAAAACCGGCGGTGATCAGATATTCCTCCGACGTATCCAGCTGTTCCAGAGGTTTATCCGCGGCCAGTTTTCCTTTATGGATAATAAGCACCCGGTCGCAGATGGCATGCACTTCCGGAAGAATATGGGTTGAAAGCAATATCGTTTTTTGGGTTTTAAACCCCCCGATCAATTCCCTTACTTCACGGGCCTGAATGGGATCGAGACCTGAAGTCGGTTCGTCTAAAAGCAAAATCGCCGGATCATGAAGAATGGCCGCGGCTAAACCCACGCGCTGGCGGAAACCTTTTGACAGTTCGCCGATGTCCTTGCCTGCCACGGAGCCCAAATTACAGGAATCCATGATTTCTTTAAGGCGTTTGTCTTTGCGGTCCGGCTCCGCAGGGCGCCTGATATCCCATAAAAAGGAAAGGTATTCGGTAACCTCCATGGTTTCATAAATGGGATTGTTTTCAGGCAGGTACCCGATTTCGCGCTTGATTTCCAGGCCTTCGCTTGTGTTGTCGCGCTCGAGAATGCGCACTACGCCCGAGGTCTGGGGAAAGTACCCTGCCAGAACCCGCAGCATGGTTGTTTTGCCGGCCCCATTAGGGCCTAGAACTCCCACGATTTCTCCCTTGCCCACGGAAAAGCTGATCCCGTCCACGGCTTTGACGGAACCGTAATATTTAGCCAAATTCTCTACTTCAATCATTTTTGAAATCCTGACCTTAGACCTTAGACTTTAGACTTTAGACTTTATATAA
This sequence comes from Elusimicrobiota bacterium, assembly GCA_016209025.1. Classification (GTDB taxonomy): domain Bacteria; phylum Elusimicrobiota; class Elusimicrobia; order JACQPE01; family JACQPE01; genus JACQWW01. The sequence goes on from JACQWW010000067.1 coordinate 29,801, forward strand.
ATATTAAATTAAGATGAAAATCGCAATAGCCCAGCTTAATTTTTTGGTCGGCGATATCGCCGGTAACGCGGCCAAGATTGAATCAGCCGTCAGGCAGGCCGAATCGGCCGGGGCCGAGCTTTTGCTCACGTCTGAGCTGGCGCTCACGGGTTACCCGCCCAGAGACATTCTTTTAAACAGCGCTGTCATCGCCCGCCAGGAGCGCGCCGTCAAAGAGCTTGCGGGGGCATGCCGCAAAACAGCGCTTCTTTTAGGCTGGGCGCGCAAAGCCAAAGCCGGCGGCAAACCCCTGCATAATTCAGCCAGCCTGATTTATCGGGGCAAAATTTTAGCCACTCATGATAAAATTCTTTTGCCTTTTTACGATGTCTTTGACGAACAGCGCTACTTTGAGCCTGGTTCGGCCGTTACTTTAGTCAAATTCAAAAATTTACGTTTTGCCCTTACGATTTGCGAGGACATCTGGAACGACAAAACATTTTGGGCCAGGCGCAATTACCGTCAAAATCCTCTTGAAGCATTGCGTAAAATCATGCCTGACGCGTGCCTGAACATCTCCGCCTCGCCTTATTGGGTGGATAAGCCCGGGCTGCGCCGGCGAATGATCGCGGCCATTGCCAGGGGCTATCGCATGCCGGTGGTCTACGCCAATTTAGTGGGCGGCAATGACGAGCTTGTCTTTGACGGCGCCGGCATGGCTTTTGACGCGCAAGGGCGATTGTTAGCCGGCGGGCCGATGTTTAAGGAAGGTCTGCTTTATGTTGATATACCTGTGAAAAAAGGCGCACCGTCCCTATTTTCCTATCTAATCAGCAATCATTATTCAGAGCCTGCGCCTTTGGGCAATGGGGTCAGGTCTTCATTTGTCACTTGTTACAACAAACTGTGGCCGCCATTTAGTTCCTACCAACAAGTGACAAATGAAGACCTGACCCCATTGCCCTCATCCGTGGCCCAGATTTACGACGCTTTGGTTTTGGGCCTGCGCGATTATGTGGTCAAATGCGGATTTTCAAGAGTCACCCTTGGACTTTCCGGCGGCATAGACTCGGCCTTAGTCGCGGCCATTGCCGCCGACGCCTTGGGGCCGGGCCATGTGCTGGGAGTTTCCATGCCCAGCCGCTATTCGTCCTCGCACAGTAAAAAAGACGCCCAAATCCTGGCTAAAAATCTGGGCATTCATTACTGGACGGTTCTGATAGAGCCGGTATTCAAGGCATATTTGAAAATTTTTAAAAAGATTTTTGCCGGATTGTCAGCTAATATAACCGAGGAGAATATTCAGTCCAGAATCAGGGGCGCGATTCTCATGGCTATTTCCAATAAGCTGGGCCACATGGTGCTGGCCACCGGCAACAAGTCGGAACTGGCCATGGGTTACTGCACCCTCTACGGCGATTTGTTGGGCGGCCTGTCCCCGATTTCCGATTTGCCCAAAACCCTTGTCTATCAGGTCGCCCGTTACCGAAACAGCATCTCAGACGTGATCCCGGAGCGCGTGTTTACCAAAGCGCCTTCCGCGGAATTAAAACCCAATCAAACCGATCAGGATTCCCTGCCGCCTTACGATCTTTTGGATCGGATTTTGGACAGCTATGTCGTTAAAGGGGAGGATCGCGCCCGCTTGGTAAAAAAGTTTCCGAAAAAGACGGCGTTAAAAGTTTTGAAAGGCGTGGATTCGAGCGAATTCAAAAGGCGCCAGGCCCCTCCCGGCCTTAAAATTTCCCACAAAGCCTTCGGCTTCGGCCGGCGCATGCCCATCGCCTGCAAGATCGAGCATTCATAAAAGTTAATTTTTATTTTTCAAGGCGCAGCACTTTTTGAATTTTTTGCCGCTGCCGCAGGAGCAGGGATCGTTGCGGCCTATTTTTTGGTCTTGATTGACGACCTGCTGGACTTTTTGCTGAGGCTGCTCAGGGGCCGGCTTTTCAAGTTCGTCTTTATGGGACATAGCCCATTGTTTGACCGCCTCTTGGTTTTTGACGTCCACCCCGTCGGCCTGCATGCGCTGGTAGAGCAGGGCGACCTGCTGGCGGACCTGCGGATTTCTCATCATTTTGAAAAGCTGTTTTCTGTCTCCTTTAAATTTTTCCAGCTCTTTAAAAGCGTCCTGTTTGACGGTCTCTTCGGCTTTTTGCGCGGCCGTGGTTTCTTTTCCGGTGATTTTATTCCAAAGCGTCTTAAGCATGTTTTAAGCTCCTATTTTATCATGTCGGACAGGTCGGACATGTCAGACGTGTCAGACAGGTTATTTCTACATCCATTGTTTTTCAAATTTTTGGTCAAGAATGATCTGATTTTTCGGGCTTCTTCCCAAAGAAAGAACAGCCGGCTCGACGCCGGCAAATTCCACGACTTCCTTTAAAAGGCGTTTTGCCGCTGAAGGAAGGTCTTTATATTTGGTCATGGATCCTAAATCGCCGTTGATGCCGGGCAGTTCTTTGTAAATCGGTTTAAGTTCTTCATAAGCCGAGGAATCGTCGGGCGGTTCGGTTAAAAATTCGCCTTTGAGATCGTAGCCGACGCATATTTGAAGGCGCGGCAGTCCGGCCAAGGTGTCCATTTTGGTCAAGGCCAGGCGGTCAACCCCGTTGATCCGGCAGGCTTTTTTGATCATGGGAAGATCGAGGTGTCCGATGCGCCGCGGCCGTCCCGTGGTGGCGCCGTATTCCAAGCCGCTTTCGCGGATTTGGTGAGCCAGCGAGCCGGTTATTTCCGTGGGAAACGGCCCTTCGCCGACCCTGGTGGCGAAAAGCTTGGCAACTCCTAAAACCATGCCGATCGTTTTCGGGCCGAGGCCCACGCCGCACGGCGCAAAGCCGGCGATGGGATTGGAGCTGGTGACATACGGGTAGGTGCCGAAATCAACGTCCAGGAAAGTGCCCTGGGCCGATTCCAGGATGATCCGGCGGTCTTTTTTGTTCATCTCAAAAAGCTCGAGGGAAACGTTGCGCACTAAGGGCCTGATAAAATTAGCAATTGACGGATAGTCTTTCATGACGGCTTGCTCCAATTCGCGTATTGCAGGCGCGCTCATGAAAGGGGAAAGTTTTCCCCGGAGATTTTTACCGGCTTTTTCTTTAAAGCTCTTCGGATTAAGATAATCGGAGATTCTCAGTCCCACCCGGGCTATTTTATCGGAGTAGGCCGGTCCGATGCCGCGCTGGGTCGTGCCCAGGCGCAGGCCTTCGCCCAGGCATTTTTCAAAGACAAGATGATAAGGAAGGATGACGTGGCACAGGGGGCTGATTCCCAGGCGCTCGCGCACCCTGATGCCGCGCCTTTCCAAAAGCCGGACCTCATCCATCAGGGACTTAAGGTCCACCACCACCCCATTGCCTATGTAGCATCGAACTTTCGGATAGACGATGCCCGAAGGCACGAGATGGAGGGCGAGAATGTCTTTGGGCCCCAAGACCAGGGTGTGGCCGGCATTATTGCCTCCCTGGTAACGGGCCACGGCATGGGCGTGGCGGGCGATCGAATGGACGATGCGGCCCTTGCCCTCATCGCCCCATTGAAGGCCGACGGCTACTAGAACCGGCATAAAAATAAAGGGAACGAGGGAATAAGGGAACAAGGGAATAAGGGGATGAAAAATCTTTTTTCTTCGCTTCCCCAATCCTTCATCCCTCGATCCCTCGTTCCCTTCTTTCTTTCATGGCCAGCTTAAAATACGCCGGAAAAGCGAAGCCTTGGGGCTCTTTTTGCGCGCGGCATAGACGCGCAGTTCCGGCGGGAACACGCCTTCGCCGGTGACCGCGTAACCAAAGCGCACCCGGACCTTGATAAGATCCCCTTCGCGCCAAACCGACTCGATGGGCACAGCGATGGGAAGAAGTCCATAGTTGGAATAACCGCCGAAAACCTCAGCCAAATACACGCCGGCGTCTCTTGTTTCAAGGACATCAGTCTGGCCAATGTCTCCGGGTTTAAGATCGCCGACGCGCAATTGGATGGGATGGGAAAGCCCAGGTTCGGCATGAGGCAGATTCGGGGCTGTTTCAAGCGCTATCCTGAGATTTAAAAAAATTTCCTCCCCGCTCCGCTGAGCTTCGGCGACGGAGTTATGGCCAGCACCTGTTTTGCC
>JACQWW010000068.1 GCA_016209025.1 Elusimicrobiota bacterium
TTTCATAATTAACTTTTCTGCAGAAAAGTTAATTATGAAACAACGTCCCCGGCCCGTCTGTGCTGAAACAACGTCCACCGTCCCCGCTGTCATGGGCGGCGGGTGGGGATGGTGGGATTATCCGCTTGGGGAAGCAGCCTGCCCAGAAATTCCCCGAAGGAATTTCTGAAGTCTTAAGTCTGAAGCTTGAAGTATGAAAAAAACAGGTTATTCCCTTTTCAGACTTCAGACTTCGCGCTTCAGACTTCAGAACTTACCCCTTTGGGGAAGTTCTGCAGCCTGCCGGTCAATTTGGACAAAATAGAAATTAATTACTATATTGTCCTAATGTTAAAACGCCAACTTAAAGCGCTTCTTGAGAAACGCTTGGCCTTATTTCCAGCCGTCCTGTTAACAGGACCTAGGCAGGCCGGTAAAACAACGCTGGCGCATGAACTATCCAATATCTACTTTGATCTTGAGCAAGAACATGACCGCCTGCGGCTTGATCTTCAATGGGAAACGATATGCCGGAACCGGAATCTTGTTGTTCTCGATGAAGCACAAGCTTGGCCCCTAATCTTTCCGCGATTACGAGGCGCCATTGATCAGGATCGCAAACGCAATGGGCGTTTTCTGCTTCTGGGATCCGTCTCCCCCGCTCTCATGATCAATATCTCTGAATCGCTGGCCGGCCGTCTCTCTGTTTGTGAGCTCACCCCATTATTGCTAAACGAATTGCAGCTTTCCCAATCTCAAGAACAACTATGGTTAAACGGGGGCTATCCCGACGGAGGCATTTTGAATCCCGGGCAATTTCCAATCTGGCAGAACGATTACCTAAACCTGTTGGCCCAGCGGGATTTGCCCAGTTGGGGATTGCCCGCCAAGCCCCAGACAACCCTGCGCCTGTTCAAAATGATTGCCCATATGCACGGCCAGCTATGGAACGCTTCCCAAATGGGCCGTAGTTTGGGACTGAGCTACCACACTGTAAACTCTTATATGGAGCGTTTGACAAATGCCTACTTGATTCGTCTGCTGGCGCCCTATCATGCCAATCTCGGCAAGAGGCTGGTTAAAAGCCCAAAAATCTATTGGCGCGACAGCGGACTGCTGCATGCGCTGCTGGGCGTATCCGATGAAAAAAATTTACTTACGCAACCATGGGTAGGGGCCAGTTGGCAGGGGTGGGTCGTGGAACAAATAATCGCTCACTTGCTCGAGCGCGGCATCCCCCATGAAGCTTTTCATTTTCGCACTAAGACTGCGGAGGAACTTGATCTTCTGCTTGAAGTCGCGCGGGAACGCTGGGCGATTGAAATCAAATTAACCTCTTTTCCCGCCCCAGAAGATTTTAAAAAACTTAATCAAACCGCGGATCTCGCCAAGGCCGGCCGCCGGGTTCTTCTTTCCAAAACCAAAACCGTTGTGCGATCAGGCAATATGATCTCGGCTTCTTTGTCTGATTTTCTGCCCATTCTTATTGAATCCGCAGTTTGACTTGATTTCCACGCGCAACAATGAAACAACGTCCCCTTTCGGCGCTGCGGCTTAAAAACGATAAGCGGCCTTCAAATAAAGGGCATGAACCGCGTAATCCCTGGGCAGGGTGTTCATGGTCAAGAGACTGTTGTAAGCGCCGGCGCCGGTGACGGCGATATCCGCATAACCGTCATAAACAAAATCTTTGATCTTCCAGCGCTCATACTGATAACCCAGAAAAAAATTCCATGTGTCGTCAAGCTTGTAGTTGAGCCTGGAAGCGAAGGAAATAAGGGTGGTGTCGTCAAGCTCACCAAAGTCCTGGGGATCAAAAGCATTATTGTCATCAACCCCGGCTGTTCCCTTGGCGCTGTCATAATCAGCTTTGCCGCTGGCTTTGGTCAGCGATCCCTCAGCCTCCAAATCAAGCCCTTCTTTGACCAGGTCTTTGACCGTAATGCCCAAGCCAGGCGTGTATGCCGCGTCTTTGATTTTCAAAGTCCAGTTGCTCAAGTTTTCCACCGAAGCATAGGCAGGAACATAAGGGCTGCCGGTTGAGGAGGGGACCCACTGGCGGCTTTGTTGATCGGTATCACGCAGTTCATAAGTGAAAAAGGCGTTCAAAGAGATATTTTCTGTCAGATGGTAGTCCGCGTCAACGCCGGCAATATGCTGGTTGCCCTCTCTTAAGCCAAAAAGCGATTTATTGTAGTCGTCTTTGCCGTATTTATATTCAAGGTTGACCGCCAGATCATCCGTGGGAACAATGGTGGTCATGGCGGAAATGCCGTTTGTTTTTTTGGAGGCGGCATAGTATTTGCGCGTCCAAGGGAGTTCCGCGTTGGCCGAGGTGTAATCAGGATAGTCTGAATTTTTATTTTCATGCTCCAAAGAGAGACGGCCGGTCAGCCAGTCCAACCGGCGGCTGTTCCAGGAAAGCTTGTAGATGTTCGCGTCTTCTGATTTGGCTGAACCCTGATCAAAAGCGGCCCCTTCGTTTTCATAGGCCGCGCTTAAGGTGTCTTTGCCGCCAAGATCATAAGAGGCTTCCAGCTCGCCGGTTCTTTTGATGTAACTTACATAACTGGGAGTTGAGTCTCCTTCGATCACCGCGTCCATGCGCACATAGGCGGCGACCGAGCGGATATCTGTTTTGTTTTTGTGCTGGTTATACTTATAGCCGGCCTTGAGATGGAGTTTTTGGATGGGGCGCGAAACAAGGCTTAGCTGGTAAAACCCTTTGTTGATTTTTGCGTCCGGCGATTCGGCCGGCAGGGCCAGGGGATAGCCGGCAATGGCGGTATTGACTGTCACCGGCGGCAGCTGGTCGTTTTGTTTCATGACGCCGTAGCTTACCTGGGCGCTCATTCTTGAATGCCATGGTAGATTTTTGGCCACCAAGGCGCTTACATTGTCATAGGTATTGTCAGGGGGAAGGGCAGACAAGCCGGTCTTAGGGCCGCCGGCATAGTTTTGCGCATAGGCTCTGGAATTAGTGGTGTCGGTTATTCGGAAGGGATTGTCATAACGAAGGGTGGTGATGTCGTTGTCAAACACCGAGCGCTCGTAGGTCAGGCTTGCGTAAAGGGGTTTGCCCGCATACTCGGCGTTAAAGCGTATATTGTTGGTGAAGTAATCAATAGGTTCGGGTATTTCAATAGCATTGCCGAAGCCGAAGGTGCCGCTAAAAGGCCGGGTTCCTTTGCGCCACTCGTGCATCGCGTCCAAGCTCAGGGTTAATGGGGCCAGGGATTGCCAGACAAAATTAGTTTTCATGGTGTCGCGTTTCAAGGCCAAGTCAATTTTGCCGGCTGAATCCATATACGGCGTCAAGCGGGTGACCAGATTGGTGGCGCTGGCCGCTCCTTGCAGGTCGGTCTGGACCGCGTCGTCAATGACAAGCTCGCCGGTGCCGATTCCTGAATAAAGGGTCTTGGCGCCAAAGGCGAAATTATGGCCCATACGGCTGAAACCAAGATCAAACTTATATAAACCATAGTGGCCGGTTTCCAGTTTCAAGTCAAGGTCTTCCTTATATTTGACGGCGAAATCGGCTTTCAAGAAGTGATCGTCCTCGTTGTTTAAAGCCAGGACATTGGCGCCGGCAAAGGGCCTCAGCGCCGTGTCAGTCTTGTACGAGTATTCGTTATATTTGAAGTTGTCATCATCGCCAAAGTGGATGCTTACGCCTGCGTCCGCATCGCCCGTGGTTTTGTCAAAAATTCCAGCTTGAAGTCCGGACGAAACCGCGGCCAGCAGCGCCATGCAGATTCCAAATTTCAACAATTTCATGTTTTTTCTCCTCCCTTGATTACCTCAAATTACCTTGCAAAGGTTTTTCCGGATGGATGGTTGCTGCCGTGGATATTCTGATGGCAGTTAAGGCAGCCCCGGGCCAGAATTCGGTTGTTTAACTTCTGGTAGGTGTTGGAGCCGGCGGTGCCCGGGTCAACCGCGTAGATGGTGCCGGGATGCCTTGAGTTGGAATGGCAGGATTGGCAAAGATAGGGATTGCGGGACGTCAGAAGCTTGCCGTATTTTGAGCCGTGGGGCGTATGGCAGACAGAGCAATCTTCGCTGACCGGACGATGCTCGAAAAAGAACGGCCCGCGCTTTTCCGCGTGGCACTCATAACATTTTTCATTAAGGGTATTGGCGGTCAATTGATGGGGTCCGGCGGTTCCGTGCGGATTATGGCAGGAAGCGCAGGTCATTTTTCCTTCCTTAATAGGATGGTGGCTGGTTTTATTAGCTTGGCTCTTGACGTCTTTGTGGCACTGGTAGCAGACGTCTTTGGCGTCGGCCTTGGCCAACTGGCTTGCGCCGTGTCCTTTATGCACGCTGTGGCATTGACTGCAGGCTAATCCTTTGGCTTCGTGCATACTTGCTTTCCACATTGCCTGCTTGCCTTTTTCGTGGCAGGTGAGGCATTGGGCATTGGCTTTTTCTGGAGCCATTTTTTTGGGGTCTTTGATCGTGGCAAAATCAGGGTCAACGCGCGCATTTGTAAGAATTTTTGAATTTGCGTTTTGCAAATACAATGACGACAGTCAGAATGAAAGATGACATTAGTCATTTAATTTTACTATCCGGTCATCGGCTTTTACGATGCCGCCGTGAATTATTTTGGCGAAAATGCCTTCTTTAGGCATGACGCAATCGCCGGTTTGGCGGTAAATGGCGCAAGGCTTATGGCATTGTTTGCCGATTTGGGTGACTTCCAGGATGACGTCTTGCCCGATTTTTAAACGTTGACCCGCCGCAAGGGAAAGCAAATCAATTCCCTGGGTGGTGATGTTTTCCGCGAAGCTTCCCGCGTTGACATTGAGGCCTTTTGCCCTTATTTTTTCGACGGATTCCCAAGCCAGGAGGCTCACTTGGCGGTGTCCGGCTCCGGCGTGGGCATCGTGTTTGATGCCGTGGCCGGTAATGAATTCAGCTTGGCCTACGTTCTGTTTTCTCGTTCCTTTTTTTTGACTCGTGCAAACAGCCAGCACGCTGGCGCCCTCTGGGCGCCCGGCGGGTGCCCGAAGCTCTGTGTAGGGTGCCAGCACGCTGGCGCCTTCCATCTTTTTATCCTCCCAAAGCGCACATGGAAGTTTCTTTGGCTGCTTTTTGATCGGGGCGGTTATTCATTAAGTGCCGTTTTGGTTTTAAGAAAACTGCTTGCCGGATAAGTCCGGCGATCTGTTTATCTGAAGCGCCTGATACCAAGGGCTTTTTAAGATCAATACCGGTTTCTGATGCCAGGCAGGGATGGAGTCTGCCTTGAGCTGTAAGCCTCAAGCGATTGCACTGATCGCAAAAATTAGAGCTTAAAGCTCCGATAAAACCGATGGTGCCCCGAAGCGCCGCCTGATTTTTCCATAAGATAAATAGGGCCGATGACAATGTCGTGGCCCAGGGATTTGATCATGTCGTAAATGGTCAGGCCGGCTACTGTTACGGCGGTCAGGGCCTCCATTTCCACGCCGGTGGCTTGTTTGGTTTTTACTTCGGAAATTATTTCAATGCGGTCTTTTTTAAGGTTGAAACTCAGGTCAATCCAATCAAGGTTCAGGCTGTGACAAAGCGGAATCAGGGCGTCAACGCGTTTAGCGGCCATGATGCCGGCGATTTTGGCGGCGGTCAAAGCGTTGCCTTTAATCAGGCGGTTGCGGCGGATAAGCCGGATTACCTGCGGTTTGGTTTTGACTTGAGCGAAAGCCTTGGCCCGGCGCAAAGTAATGTTTTTATCCGCAATGTCAACTTGGGCGATTTGCCCGGCGTCCGGCACGTGGCGATGTCCGCGGATGTTGAAATGAGATAATTTCAGGTTATAATTAGAGCCGCTCATGTATGATTATTTTAGGAAAACCTTAAATACTCTTTCTTCCATCGGGCTTTTTTTGACCCTGCTGATTTTTATTTTGATCGCCTGCGTTTTAGGCGGCACTATCCTGCAGAATGAAGCGATGGCCCGTTATCATGCGGTTTACGGCCATGCTTTCGGTTCTTTGGTCGTCAAGCTTGGTTTGGATCATGTTTTTGACAGCTGGTGGTTTCTGCTTTCCTTGGGTTTGGCTGCCGCCAATCTTCTTGCCTGCCTATGGCAGCGCTATCAGGTGTTTTGCCGGCGGCCCGGATTGTTGATTTCTCACCTGGCCATAATTCTTATTTTTGCCGGCGGCATTGTCCGGGGACTGACCGCCAAGCACGGTTATCTGGCCCTTAACGCCGGCGAGGCATCGGGACAATTTTTTACCGGTGAAAACCAAGCCCACAATCTTCCTTTTTGGGTGCGGCTCAAGGATTTCCGCGTTCAATATTGGAAAAAAGAGGCACACCGCTTTCATGTTTTAAGGCAGGCGGACGGCCGCCAAACCGCCGCCGATATTGAAGCCGGGCAGGAAATAACGCTCGATTCTCTTGGCCTTAAAATCAAGGCCGCGGCCTTTTATCCTAATTTTGTCATGGGCCATGACGGCCCGGCCACCCGCGACATGGCCAGGGAAAATCCGGCCATGGCCTTGATTGTTTATGACGGTAAAAAACGGATTCAGAAGTTTGTCTTTGCCAATTTCCCGGATTTTCACGGCAATAGCGCCGAAAAAAATTATCAAATCCGCTATGAATATATCCCGGGTAAAATCCGCCAGTTTGAAAGCGTTTTGGAAATTTTTGACGCGGAAGGCAGTAATTTTGAAAAGACGATTTCCGTCAATAATCCCTTAAAGCACCGGGGATGGCGTTTTTATCAGTCCGGCTATGATCCTAAAAATCCGGCCTTTTCCAGTCTTCAGGTTGCCAGAGACCCGAGCGTCACGGTCATTTATCTCGCTTTCATTCTTTTACCGGCCGGCTTGGCTTGGTCGTTTTGGTTTTCAGGAGAAAAATGATGCTTAATCTCAGTTTTAACGCGGCTTTTGCCTGCTATCTTTTGAGCCTGCTGGCCGGGGTATTGGCTTGGACTTTAAAAACCGGGGCCAAACGAAAATTTTTCAGCCTGCCGCTGGCAGCCGGCTGGATTTTTAACGGCCTCTATCTGGCTTTGCGCTGGCAGATCAGCGGACGGGCCCCGCTTGCCAACCAGTTCGAGTCCATTATTTTTTTGGTTTGGGGCACTATCGGTTTTTTTCTGATTTTTTTTTATTTTTCGTCTCTAGTTCCCGATTCGCTTCTTTTTCCGGCCGGCCTTTTCGCTGTCTTAGGCTTCGGCGCCGCAAGCTTATTGGACGGCACGATAGAGCCTTTGGTGCCGGCTTTGCAGTCCAATTGGCTGGTGATTCATGTCATCACCATTATGCTGGGTTACGCGGCCTTATCTTTAGCGTTTCTCGCCGCTTGCATTTTTCTTTGGAAAGGGTCGCAAATGTTGGAAAACTTTTCCTGCAAAACAATTCAAATCGGTTTCTGGTTTCTTACCCTGGGCATCATCACCGGTTCGGTCTGGGCTAATTCAGCCTGGGGTTCTTATTGGTCCTGGGACCCAAAAGAAACCTGGTCCCTTGTCACCTGGATTTATTATGCCCTGGTCATTCATTTGAGAAGGACGCGGGGTTGGAAGGAAAAGCGTTTTGCCTGGCTGGCCGCGGCCGGCTTTGTTTTCGTTTTATTCACCTATTTCGGGGTCAATTATCTTTTAGCCGGCTTGCATTCCTACGCATAAAAATTAGCCCGGATTTTTAAACTGATTTAAGTCATCTTTTTCTATGCCCTTGATCATTGGCTGTCTTGGGTGTCCAAGGATAAAATATCTTCAACCATGAGGAGTCGCCGATGAACACCAATCACAAGTATAAAATCAGCGGATTCGTGATATTTATTTCATTCGCCGCTATTGCGTCCTGGGCGGCCTTGGGCGGCAGCAGCAGCATTGTCGGCAGCCGGCACGATTTTTCAGGCCGTTCGTGGAATTCACATCATGGAGTCTGCAACCCCTGCCATGTCCCGCACTTCGGCAGTAACACCGGTGTTGGTCTTTTGTGGAATCGCCGGATGAATCCTACAGTGTTTACCGTTTACAGCAGTCCGACCATGGATACGGTGTTGGGCCAGCCTGATGGGGCTTCCAAGCTGTGCCTTTCCTGCCATGACGGCACCGTGGCCATTGACTATGGCGGCTATTGGCCCGGTTCCGAATATGTCGCCGGTTCGGACAATTTGGGAACGGACTTATCCAATGACCACCCGGTATCATTTGTTTATGACAGCGCTATGGCCGCTTCCGCCAAGACTCTTAAGGACCCGGCCGCGGCTAGTTCCGGGCTGGGCGGCACCATCAGCCAGGATATGCTTCGCGATGGGAAGCTTCAATGCGTTTCCTGTCACAATCCCCATAATCCCGGCAACGGAAAATTTCTCGTCAAATCAAATGCAGGCAGCGCTTTATGTCTGACCTGCCACAATTTCTAATTAGGAGGTTGCGATTATGAACATAAAAAGTTGTTTGACCAAGGCCCTGCCCTTCGTCTTATTGGCGGCAGCGCCGGGGCTCGTGCTTTTCGGCGCCGGCATCAGGAGCACCAGCCATGACTTCTCCGGCCGGTCGTGGAATTCATCGAGGGAGGTCTGCGTTGTCTGTCATACGCCGCATAGTGCCAAGCCGTCCGCTTCGCTTTTATGGAACCGGGACATGACTTCAGCCGTCTTTACGCTCTATCAGAGCCCGACGATAAATCATACGCCGGGACAACCCGACGGCGCTTCAAAATTATGCCTGTCATGCCATGACGGAACCATCGCCATTGACCGCTTCGGCTCAAGAACAGGCGGCACAGCTTATGTCGGCTGGACTAATTTAAGGACCGATCTGACGGACGACCACCCTGTCTCTTTTGTCTATGACAGCGCCATGGCCGCGGCGGCAAAAACGCTTAAAGACCCGGCCGTGGCCAACTCCGGCCTGGGCGGCACCATTTCCCAGGACATGCTGCGCGACGGAAAGCTTCAGTGCGTATCCTGCCACAACCCGCACGACAATACTAATTATTTCTTTTTAAGAAAATCCAACGCAGGCAGCGCCTTGTGTCTGACATGCCATAACCTTTAAAAATATAAGAGTTATAGCGGCCGTTATCATCCTTGTCGCGGCTTTTAAGCCGGCCTTCACCGGCGGCATTGCCGGATCGGCTCATGATTTTTCCCGTGCCTCATGGATGTCTTCCAGGCGCGAGGTCTGTATCGTCTGCCACGCCTCCCACAAAGCTCAGACAGTGCCCGGAACTGGTTTGATATGGGGCCGTCCCTTGACGGCCGCGATATTTAAAACCTATTCGAGCAAGACGCTTAAAGCCTCTGTTGGCCAGCCGAGCGCAAGTTCCAAGTTCTGCCTTTCCTGCCACGACGGCACTATTGCGGTTGACCGCTTTGGTTCCAATCAAGGGGGAATGGCTTTTATTTCCGGGTCAGCCAAATTGGGGACGGATTTAAGCCGGGTTCATCCCGTCTCTTTCGTGTATGATGATGCCTTGGCCGGCGCGGTGAAACATTTAAAATTGCCTTCTGTCGAGCCGTCCGGTTTTGGCTCCGCCATCGCCAAGGATTTATTGAGAAACGGCAAAGTGGAATGCGTCAGCTGTCATGAGCCGCACAATAAAACGTCCAACGCGGCCATGCTTCGCCGGGGCTTGGGTGAGGCCGGTCTTTGCCGCATCTGCCACAAAGCCATGCCGCCGACGTCCGGCTTTTCGCACGCAGGAAAATGCGGAGATTGTCACAGCCTTCATTGAAAACAGCCGGGGCGCTGGCGGCAGCCGTTTTATTTGCCGGACTTCTTGACGCCGCTGATGCGCCTGTTTTATATCCGGCTTTGCCGGAAACTCCGCGCCTGCAGTTTCTGAAAAGTTTCTCCTCAAGCAAGGATGTCGGCGAAGGGGACAGCTGGTTTGCGCGTTTTATTTTCGGCAAAAGAAAAGAGTCGTCTTTGGGCAAACCATACGGCCTTGCGGTGGAGTCTGGGAAGATTTATCTTTGCGATATTATGTCGCGCGACGTGCGTATCCTCGATCTTGAACGCCGTAAAATGCGCTGGCTGGCCAAGCCGGGCCGCATCAAGCTTAAAACGCCGGTCAATATCTCCATCAGCCCGGACGGCTACAAATACGTCGCTGATTCAGGTCTCGATCAAGTGGTTGTTTTTGGTCCTGACGATCGCTTCGTCCAAGGTTTTAGCGACACCGGCGGCTGGAAGCCGACCGACGCAGCGGCGGCAGGCTCCAATCTTTATGTCGTTGACATAGCCAATGATAAAGTCAAGGTTTTGGACCGCGCCAAGGGGCGGGTCCTTTTTTCTTTCGGCCAGTCAGGCTCAGGTGAAGGGCAGTTTTCCAAGCCGACCAATATCGCCGTTGACGAGGCAGGCAATGTTTATGTTTCCGACACCATCAATTTCCGCATCCAGAAATTCGACGCCAAAGGCCGGTTCCTTAAATCTGTGGGCCAGATGGGCCGCACTCCGGGAAGTTTTTCCAGACCGCGCGGCCTGGCGGTTGACCGGCAGGGCCGCCTTTATGCCGTTGACGCGGCTTTTGAGAATGTGCAGATTTTCGACGCCAAGGGGCAGCCCCTTTTATTTTTTGGGGGGCCGGGAAACGGGCCCGGTGATATGTGCCTGCCCGCCAAAGTAGCGCTCGATTACGATGCGGCGAATCTCAAGCATTTCGAGTCTCTGGCGGATCCGAGAATAACGCTTAAATATCTTGTCTGGGTGACCAATCAATTCGGCCCCAACGCCGTCAGCGTTTATGGGGCCGGCCGCTGGCAGGATAAAAAATGAAGAGGGCGGGCTTTGCCGCGATGATTTTTCTTATAGGGGCCTGCGCTCCAGCAGCCCGCCAAAAAGCCATGAAGTTTTTTTTCGATGAGACGCCGGCGTCCGACGCCGGCGCCGAGGCGCCTTTGGGGCAGGCGCCGGGCCAGGAAGAAACAGCGGCCCCTTCACCTGTCCCTCAGAGCGGCGGGGGCGCGCCGAAATCCCGCCATCCTCCCTATGAAGACAGGTCGTCTTGCGGCGCCTGCCATGATGCCGACAGCGGGGCGGCCGCGGCCTCTGGCCGCAACTCCGTCCCCGAAGCTATGCGCAGCGGGGCCGCCGGCCTTCGGACAAAACCGCCGGCTCTTTGCTTTGAATGCCATGACCGTTTTGATAAAAAAGGCAGGAAAGTTCATTGGCCGCTCAAACAAGGCCGTTGTGTTTTTTGCCACGACCCTCATGAATCCGCCAACGAAAAACTTCTGAAAATGCCGGCGGCTGCCTTGTGTCTGGCCTGTCACGATGCGGAACAAACTCCTCACGGCGCCGACGCCGGAGTGTGCGTCGAATGTCACGATCCCCACAGTTCGATTCAACCCAAACTGATGAAGTAGATGAAGCGGCGGGGTCAGTAAAAATTTCGCGGCGTATCAGCAAAACTTTCCTGCTCGGCGCTTGGCTGGTTGCCGGCGCGGCTTGCCGGGCGGCCGCGGCCGGCGAGGAACCCGGGCCGCGGCGCTGGATTAATTTGCGCCGGCCGCGCCTGCTTTTGGAACTACGCGCGGAAAGGGACTCTTCCCGCATGAGCCAAGGCGGGGTATCGCTCGGACGCCGCGAGGAATTTTTTGATGAGCGCCTGCGCGGCGATCTGTCGGGGCACATTTACGACGAACGATTTATCGGCTTTGATTTGCGCGCCGGCGGCGTCGCCTCGCAGAGCCGGCTCAAAGGGCAGGGGGAACGTTTTCCGCCGGCCCGCGATTATGAGTACCGGGCCCGTTTGGGCATCCTGCCTAAACATGCCGTGAGCGCGGACCTGTCCGCCGAGCGCTCGCAGCAGACGAGCGTCTTCAACGCTTTTGCCGGACGTTCCAAGCTGGAATATTCCCATTTTAACGGCACTCTTCTTTACAAAGGAGAGACATTGCCTTTTAATCTCTCCTACCGTCAGACCGCGCTTAAAGGCGGAGGCTTCGGCGCGCCTTTTTACCAGACCACGCGAGGTTTAAGCCTTGGCGGCCGCTTTGGCGGGACGGACGCTTTTTCAGCGCATTTGCGCCAGGAGGCGGAGCGTTTCCGCGACAGCTTGGGGGAAGGCTATGATTTCGTCGTTTCAGGGGCGGAATTTGACGGCCGGTTTACCCCAAAAAACCTCTGGAATGCGCGATCGTCCTTTATGCGCCGCACCGGAATCTTGGCCGTGGAAAATTGGAGCGCCGACGGGGCCTGGCAGGTTCTTGAAAAAAACCTGAAAATTGAAACGCGCGGCGGCTTGGATTCCAGGCGCGTGGCCGGCCAACGGGCCGGTTATGAACGGCTTGAAAGCCGCCTGGAACATCGGCTCTTTGAGAACCTGACCACCAACCTTCAATGTGCCCTTGCTTTTACCCGTCAAGATCGAGGCCGTGAAAACGCCCGCGAAGCGAGCTTGGACGAACGTTATATTAAACGGGTCTGGGGACCTCTGCGCCTTGGTTTGGGTTTTCGCAAGAGCCTTAGAATCACCTCGCGCAAGTTTGACTCTCTTAGCGCGGCTGTGGTTGACGAGCCCCATAGCCTGAGCGACGGGGCGCCAAGTTTTTTAGATAAACTCGGCATTGATCCGGCCTCCGTCATCGTCGCCGCGGACGATCACACCAGGCAGTATGCCGTTGAAACGGACTATATTTTGATCGTCCACGGGCAGTCCCTGGAACTGCGCCGGGTTCCCACCGGCAACATCGTCAACGGCCAGACGGTTTTAGTGAGTTATCGCTATGAAATCCCCGGGGCCCGGCGCGCCGCAGATGACGCCGAAGAGAAACGGGCGGAAATATTTCTTGGTTCGCGGGGCAGTCTTTTTGTCGTTAAAAACCGCCAGGCCCAGCGTGTCCGGGGCCAAAGTCTTGATATGGCCGGCGATCAGGAAACCTTTAATGACCTGTCCAGGGGGTTGAGTATGCGCTGGAAATATTTTTCCACCATGCAGACGTGGCAAAAACGCCGGTCTAATACGGCGCCTCTCAAGTCGTTTAGGTCGGAACTGCGCCTGGGCGGCGCCCTTGGCGCGGGATTAAGCGCGGTTGCCGGATGGTCATATGAACGCACGCGTTTTTTAGCCGGCGGCCAATCATCTCTCGGACAGACCTATTTCGGCGAACTGACCGCGGCGCTTGGCCGCAATCTTCAGACGTCCCTTGAGGGATATTCAGGACGGACCGTCACCATCGGCATGGAAGGCAGTCATCAGACCGCGACGGCGAAACTCCGTTGGTCTTATCGTTCATTGGACCTGGAAATCAGCGACCGCGAAGCAAGGCGCCGTCTAGCCGGCTCCTCTTCCCGCGAGAATTTTCTCCAAGCGCGCATTTTAAGAGAGTTTTAAGCCAACAGCCTGATAATTTTTGTTATAAAGGTATACAGAGGTAAATAAAAATGCTGCCTAATATCGGGTACGGCGAAATTCTTATTATTCTGGTTTTGGCTCTTTTGCTTTTTGGCGCCAAACGGATTCCTGAGATAGCCAGGTCTTTAGGGAAGTCTATTAACGCATTTAAAGCAGGGCTTAAAGAAGGCTGCCAAGACACGGACCAAAAACCGCCGCAAGAAACCAAACCGCCGAATCTCCCGTAGGTCCAGTCTCAGCCCCCGGTTCATCTGAAACCATGGAAGAAAAACCCATGACTCTTGTTAAACATCTGGAAGAACTAAGGCATAGGCTTATTGTCTGCATTCTCAGTATTGCCGTCTTTTCGATTGCGGCTTATTATTATTCCGAATCAATTTTCCGCTGGCTGGCCAAGCCGGCCGGGGGCCTTGTTTTTATCGCTCCTGCCGAAGCGTTTTTAGCCAGGCTTAAAATAGCTTTCTTCGGCGGCCTTTTTCTTTCCGTTCCGGTTATTTTGTTTGAAGTTTGGAAATTCGTCGTTGTCGGTCTGACCGGCCGGGAAAAAAAGTCGCTGGCCTGGATTCTGCCGAGCTCGTACGTTCTTTTCACCTTAGGAGCCGCCTTGGCCTTGTTTGCGGTTTTTCCAACAGCCATGCGGTTTCTTTTGGCTTATGGTTCGGATGAATTAAAACCCTTTCTGAGCGTCGGCGCATATCTGCGTTTCGTTTCGTTTTTGACTTTTTCCTTCGGCCTGCTTTTTCAATTGCCCTTGGTATTGTTGTTTCTTGGCCGCCTGGGCATTATCACGTCTGCCGGGCTGGCCAAACAAAGAAGGCTCGCCTATCTTGTATCTTTCGTAACCGCCGCTTTTTTGACGCCGGGGCCGGATATTTTTTCCCAAATTCTGCTTGCTGTGCCGACAATTCTGCTTTACGAAATTTCTTTGATAGCCATGAGATGGCCGGTCAAGGGTCTGTTAAGGAATTAATGATCAATATATCGAAAAATTGCCCCTTGAATTCAGCCGATTTTAGGATTAAAGTTAAAATACCGATAAAATTATCAAAGGCATGGAGGCGCTAAGATGAAAAGCGTGTCCAGCCAAGGCACTCAAGAACAAGAGGTGAAAGTCCACTAATGGCAAAACTGGAAAGCCATATAGCATCCATGACGGGTAACCCCC
>JACQWW010000069.1 GCA_016209025.1 Elusimicrobiota bacterium
AATGCGTCCGTCGAGATAGTAATACCTTCTTGACCGGCCGCCGTTAAACTTGCGCCCGGCCCCAGCATCAGGTTATTCGCGGTCAAGGTGACTCCTCCGGTAAATGCCAGGGCATTGGCATAAGTCCCTGAAATTCTGGCCGAGGGCACGGTTCCGGCTGAAAGATTTCCGGCATTTAAATCGGTAAGACTGGCGCCTGAGCCGACAAAGCCGCCGTAAGAAATCAGGGTTCCCTCGACAGAACCGGAAGAAACATAGAAAGTTGCTCCGGCTTGGAGAGTGTCTTGATTATTAATGACGCCGGCAACATCCGCATTAGTAATAGCCTGCCAAGACGGAACCGCTCCGTTGGATTTCAAGAATTTGCCTGACGAACCGGAGACAGTAAGCTTGGCCAGAGAGTTGGCGGCATCGGCATAAAGCAGGTCGCCCTGGGTATAAGATGATTCGCCGGTTCCGCCATTGGTCTCAGGCAGGATTCCGGAAACCTCCGAGGTATTAAGTTCAACGATAGGACCAACCAAGGTCACCGACGATCCGTCAAGCCTTTGATTGGGAACCGTGCCGGACAAAAGCTGGCTGGCATTAAGAGTATGAAGGTTCGAGGCATTTAAGGAAGGCAGGTTGCCTGAACCGTCAAGCTTGAGCAGGTAATTAGCCCCATTAAATTGATTGCCTTGTAAAGTTACGGCCCCAGAAAACCTGTTGTCATCCAATGTCCCGGCAGTGATATTCACTGCATTGATATTGGTGATATTGGCGCCGGAACCGATAAAGCCGCCCAATGCCCTTAAAGTCCCGATGGTTGTTCCGGAAGTGATATAGAAAGTAGCCCCGGCCTGAAGAGTATTTTGGTTGGCGATAAAGTAGGAAGCAAGGGAATCAAATCCGCTTAAAGCGTGTTTAAAAGCGTGAGGAGCAGGATCAATGCCGGTGTGAGAGTGAATGGAAGTCACCGCCCCGCCGGTCAATTCAGCCGCTTGAGCCGCACTCAGCGATTGGTTGGCCCCGCCGCCGAAAACGATCTGGCCGGAAGACACCGCCACATTACCGGCCAACCCTAAGCCCCCCGGCAAGAGCAAATGCCCGGCTGTCGTGAAAGTGGAAACAATTGCCCCGGCTTTTACGTAAGCTTCGGCGTCGGCGCGCAAGCGATCCGACCATAAGGCATGGACAGCATAGGGCGCTCCGACCAGCCTGATTCTTGGCGTAAGGGTCTCAAGCGGGTCAGCGCCGGCGCTGACTTGAATTTGCAGATAAATAGGTTCGTTTTCAAAAACACTGTCCGGAATCGTTTGCCCTGAACCTAGATCAAATTCATAAAGCCCGTTGGCCACGGTTTGATTAACGTAGCTTTCGCTCCATAATTGCGAGCCGGCGGTCGGATCGTTGAAAATTTGAAAAGTGAAATTGAAGTTGCTGCCTGACAGCGGCACTCCGCCCGCGTCGCGCAGGTTGCCCTGCCAGTGGATGATCTTTGGAGCTGAAGCCGCAAACAGCGGCAGAGAGGCAGAGAGGCAGAGAGGCAGAGCGATAATTAGACGGAGAGACGCAAAAGCAAAGAGGCAGAGAGGCAGAGAGTGGGAGTGATAACGCTCCGCCGCTCCGCCACTCACACGCTCATGCGTCTTTTGGGCATAGTTCGCCCTTACCCATGCGACGTGAGGCATGAGACGTGAAACGTGAGAAGTAATAAAGCCGTTAATTCTAGAGACAGTATTTTTCAGACGCATTAAAACGCCGTTCATCAACAAGACGGCCCAGACAAAGCCGTCTTTGCTTACTTTATTCGTTATTCGTTCTTCATTGTTAGACATTTTCATGTCCTCCTTATTTGCTCTTAACCCGGTCTATCTCCCGGTAAACTTCCGTGATATCCACGCCGCTGCCTTCGAAACGCTTGACGATTCTCTGAAGCGCTTGGGTCAAAATCTCCCGTCCGGCATTCATGCCGGCGAGCCTCTGGTAGCTCATCCAGATATGCTCGAAATCCCTGCGTTCCCCGGCCACTTCCTCCTGAATGCGGCGCCACTCCGCCGCCACTTCTTTCCTGCCACTGTAGCGGTCAAGCATGTGCCTTAAAATCCCGATAAGCTCGGTGCGGGGCGCCCCCGCTTTCTTGCGCTCTTGATAAAGTTTCCAGGCAAGATAAAATTCATCTTCCCCGGCCCGGGCCGCAGCCACAGCTTCGGCCGCTTTGACCGCTTTGACAACCTCGGCAGTCTTGACCGGCTCAGTCGTTTTGGCAACTTCAACCGCTTGAACCGCCTGCCTGGCCTCGCTGGCCTTAAGCAGTCTTTCAAAATCACCCACCACCATTTCCATCTCTTTTTCAAGACGCTCCCTGGCCTTTCTTTCCTTGCGATAAAGCTCCATGATCTCTTCCTCGGGCGGCGTTTCGCCGAAACGGACCGTCAGACTGATCCGGTGATTGCCCCCGATAGATTCAATGGTGCCCAAAGGCATTTGAAAACCGTAATCAATGCCGAGAGCGTTTGATTTCCAGCTCACTCCCACGGCCACACTGCGCCATTTGCGCTCCCGGTTGACCAAATCCGCGCCGAACGCGCCGCGAAACCCGAAAGATCCGAACTGCGCCGTGGGAATGGTCCGTTCGGCGCCGATAGCCAACCGCTGGTCCTGAACGCTCTCGAGCCGGTTTTTAAGCTCTAGATTCCCCACAAAAATCAAATAAGGGCTGGCCTGATAAGCTGTTCCCACATGATAAGAGCGGCGCAGTTTATCAGGAACTCCCGGATCAAGAGCCAGATCAGGCTCGGTAATGTCCGCTGCGGCCAAACCCAGCATCCAGCCGCGGGGATGCCTCCAGTTCCAGCCGGCGTCAAAACTCATGACTTTCTTTTCCCGGCCATGGGCCAGCACCGGGTCGGCCATGTTCGTGGCTTTGCCCGTATTGTCCATGGCATTGGCGTTCGTGCGCACATCGCCGAACGATCTTTTTATATGCTTAAGCGTCAAGCCGGCCTGCAAACTGCCGCCGAGAATAAACCTGCTTAATGAACGGCCGTAGGAGCCATAAAGCACTTCTTCGCTGAAAAGCTTGATTGAACGATCATAAATATCCGATTCCAGGCTGAAATATGAACGGGCAAAGCCTACAGCTTGGGACGGTTTGCGCATTTTTTTCCATGGATAAAGAAATCCAAGATACGATTCCTCAAGATTGGAATTGTCCGACAGACCGATGAGAAGCTTGGCATAATCCATGGAAATTTCCGGATTGGAGGCCAAAGCAAGCTGGGCCGGATTGTAATAAATGCCGTAAGCGCCCTGGGCCCCTCCGGCTGTCACCGCCTCGCCCAAGCCGACCTGCCGCGCCCCATGGCCGTGACTTTGCAGCGAAGCGCCCCAGAGGGGCGCTGAATGTAGAATGTAGAATGTAGAATGTAGGAAAATTAAAAAAGAGAAGACCTTTTTAATCCTATATTCAATATTCAACATTCGACATTCTCTTTTCATCTGGCCACCACAATCGTTCCATTGAAAATTTTTCCTTCGGCTTCGATCTGAAAGACATAAACTCCGCCCGGCACGGGACGGCCGTTTGAATCCTTGCCGTCCCAAAGCCTGCTGTCGGCCATCGGCCCCTGCTGGGTGATATCGGCTACATAAGCCCCGGTTAAATCAAAAACCTTGCCGGTGACTTTGACGTCCGTCGGATTCGAGTAGCGGAAAATAACCACGTCGTTTAATCCGTCGCCGTTGGGAGTGATGATCTTGGGCTCCACTCGTGAAATGTCGAATTCAAAACCCATGGCCCGGTAAAGTTTCTGAACGTAATACTTCCCAAGATTGACAACGTCGGTATGAACGGTTTGATCGGCCTTGTCAACTTCGCCGTAAATCTTCACCCGCTCCAGGCCGTTGTCCCAGTATAGGCCCAAATTTCGGTCAGCTTCCTGCGCGGGAACCGGTTCTTCGGAAACCAAGGGGGCCGCGCCTTGACCCTCAAATCCCAGGGCTCCCAATGAATTGAACGTCACGCGGCCCGCCTGGCTGGCGTAATGCAATACAATGCGCACCACCGGCTGCGGAAAAACGATGTTTTCCAGCACCTTGCCGGTAGCGGCATCCTCGGCCCAATATTTCATTGCGGTATAAGTAATGCCCGCTTCTTCCTGGGGCAATTCTTGGGCTTTGATGACAATCGCCACCCGATAAGGGTTATTAGCCGGCCTTAAGAAAACGGCCGCATGAGCCGGCAGCATGGCATAAGAAGCCTTATCCGACGCCAGAGCATAAACCCTGGCCAGGCTGTCAATGATCAGGCTCTCGCCGGAACGGTTGCCGAACATATCAACGCTGCGCAGAAGAAAATAAACAAGTCCTGAGGTTTGCACGCTGTAACAGGAAATCTCAGCCGGCAGGTTCTGACTCAAACTCCAAGGGCCGGCTAGGCCGCTGGAAGCATAAATCTCGTAATTGGCGATTTCATGGGGCCGGGGACGGCTTGGATCCGCAATGGCCGAGCCATCCGCGTTAAAGCGCGGGGCCAGCCAGGTAAGAATAAAATTATTGTCCTTCAAGGCTTCGCCGACCGGCGCCATAGGCTGGCGGGGAGCGATATTTTCCCGGAAACGGCTGGCCGTGAAACGTCCGGATGAAACATTGCCCACATTGTCTATGGCGACGATCAGGTAGTAATAAGTCGTATAGAGGGACTCGACGCCGGCAATCATATCGCGATAACTCATGTTTGAACCCAATTGCGGGGTCATGGTGCTTAAAACAACACTGTTGTCCTCAAGACGGGTGGCGATTAAAAGCGTTCGGCCCTTGGTGAGCAAAGCCCGATTAGGCAGTGAGGTGTTCCTAATGAGAACCAAAACTTTTGTGTCTGACGACGCCGGCACAAACCAGGACAACCGGTTTAAATTGTCCGTGCTTGTATCCGAATATATGCTCAAATCAGCCACATCCGGCGGCGGCACGTTGTCTAGATATTTGGAAACGACGTTGGAAATTGGCGAGACATTGCTGCGCTCGTCAAACGAGCGGATGGCAAAATAGATATATTGCTCGGAAACAAGATCCGCGACGAACGCTTCCTGCGGCATCATCGGAAAAACCGCGACGGGCATATCAATCTTTCGCGCCTTTGACTCAAAATCCGCCTGACTTCTAAAGGTGGCGCTGTCTTGGGAAACCCCGATCTGAAATTTTCCCCGAAGAATTCCCGTCCAGCCGTCATCGCCGGGGCTTATCCAGCGAAGATGAGCGCTGGTATCGCCCATCAGATCAACCGTCAGGTCTTCAAAGGCCGCCGGCGGCATAATGTCCCATTGGGCCCAGGTTTGGGCGATATTGGAAACAGGCGAAACATTGCCATCATTGTCTTTGGTGAAAATGCCGAAATAATAAGTGCTTCCCGGCGTCAAGCTGGGAACTCTATAGCCATGCAGCGAGCCGGGCAGCGCTCTTGTTGAAATGACGATCTTGTTTGACGGGCTGTAAACAATGGCCGCGCCGGCATCCGTGCTGTAATCAATATGAAATTCAGCCGGGGCAATAAGCTCGCCATACCTGCCGTCATCGCCCGGCGATGTCCACCGCAGCTCGATTAAGCCTTCGCGGCTGCCCGGGATAGCGGCCAGATCATCAATCGCCGCAGGCGGCAGGCGCAAAGTGAAGGTGGAAATAGCAGGAGTAAAGTCCGTGGAAACGCCGCCTCCGTTTTTGGCGAACATCTTGAAATAGACGCTGGCGCCTTCAGCCAACGTCGCGTCGGTGTAGCTGACCGCCTTGGTGGCGGCGACGGTCTGCCACTGCTGGCCGTCAAAAGAACGCAAAACATAATAATCAACCAGCGGGCTGTTGCCGTTGGCATTCCAACTGATGGCCACGCTTGTGCCGACAAAAGCGAAGTTAAAATCGCTTGGTTTATTAGGCACGGTATAAGCGTAAAGAGGGCTCGATTGAACTGCGCCGGTTAAATTGAAAGAAACAACGGCCCTGGTGGAAATAAATGCGCCGGCCAGATATCCGGTTTCAGTGTATTCAGCCGTGGTGGTTGACAAATCAGCCGTGACAGATAAACCGCTTTCAAGCTCGATTATGCGCTGGCCGCCCTCAATGGCCGAGCCAGGCGTCCAGGCCCAGCGGACAGTAGATGTGGTAAGCTCCGCGATGCGAAAATTCGTGGCCGGGGTAGGCATAGGGGGATGGGTCCAAATTCCAGTGGAAGCCGAAGGAAGGCTCTCAAAACCTCCACGGTCAAGAGAAGCGACCCGGTAGTAAAAGGTCACACCGTTGTCCAATCCAAGATCAAGCCAGCTCAAAGATGGGGTGACCGTGGCTACGATAACATTCTGGCTGAACCCGGCCGTGGTCGTCCGGTAAAGCCGGTACCTTTCCACGTCATTGTTTGGCGAGGCGCTCCAGAAAACCTGGGCCGCATGATGGTAAATATTGAAATTCATTCGGATATTAGCCGGCGGCTGGGGCGCTATGTCGCTGGCCCGGGCAAAATTGTTTTCATTGTTCCCGGCTGATCTGAGCCAAACGCCCCTTCTGCCGACCGAATTAACGGCCCGGACAGCGAAATAATAAGTGGCGCCGTAGTGAATCAAGCCGGTGGTGATAAAAACTTCCGGCGATCCTGCCGTCATCGGACTGGGAACAGGACTGGCAAAACAGCGGCCTGAAGGCCCAAGACTCACGTCGGAGCGCAGCCAGTCGGAATCATTGGCGATGTTGGCGACGCTTGAGCAGGCGATTTCATATTGAACGGCTTGGCCGGCCTTGGCCGAGTGGCCGACCGCGGTCCATTGAAGAAGAACCGCGCCGTCCACCACGTTCGAGGTCACGGCAACCAAATCGGTGACCGGCGCCGGCCGAGGCGTCCTGACATGAAGTTGAATCCCTTTGGACATGGGCTGGGCAGCCCAAGCAGGAGAAACTAAAAACAAGGGAACAAGGGATAAGGGAAAAAGGGATAAGGGAAAAAAATTATTTCCTTCCCCTCGATCCCTCGTTCCCTCGTTCCCTCGATCCCTCGATCCCTTTCTGACTTTTGCGAAATGTGCCCGTACGCGCGCGCGTATATAAATAAAATAGGCAAGGCAAAAGCTCAGGCTTTTTTGGACAAAAGATTCAGCTTCAGGACGCCATTTCATTTCAAAACCTCTTGGACCGGTTTAAAACGAGCTGGCGTCCGAGGCCGTGACCGTTATCGAGATTGTCTGATAAGTATCGAACGACGTTGAGCTTGGCGTACGAATTTGAAACCAAAGATGCCGTATCGCCAAACTGATGACGTCGTCGGCAAAACCGCCGTTTGTGCTGCCGGACTGGCTTGCGCCGGCATCACCATCGAACAAATTCCATCCGCCTTCTGATACATCACAAACGACTCCCCCATCAGGTTCCGGCCTTGACTCCCCGGGCATGTTAAACCGCCAGCAGAGTTGAAAAATATCCGGGCCCGGATTGCTGCCGATGGTCCAGTTCGGTAAACCATCAGCGCCGGCGCTGTAAGTGGAGACATTGATCAGATAGTCCTGGGTGCGGCCGCTGGAATCATTGACAACCGTCAGGCTTGAAACAGCCACGACCATTGAGCTGACGTTCAAGTCTCCGAAGTCGTAGTAAGTCGTGGGAACGGCCAGTGATATTCCAGGGGCGACCCGGATATGGATGGAGATGTTTTTGGCGGCAGCCAGAAGCCAAGCCTGCGGCAAGGCCGTTATGACTGCAACGGAAAGAGCGCTCATGACTGCGCTCTTTCTTTCCCTACTCATGACCTGTCCTCCCTGCCCCGTATCCGATTACGGGGCTCTAACGTTTTATTTCAACGAATACTTGACTGAAGCGCCGGTAGTCTACCGGCGCTCCCTCCACAGTTGCTTCAATGGCACAGGAAAATCTGTAACCGGACAAATTCTTGTCATCAGGCAATTGAATCTTAAGCGGCACTTTTGCCGAGCGGCCGCGCCTGACTTTGATTTTAGCCGGAACTTTAAGCCAGGAAGGATGCGGGCAGTCGGCATAATCCGGCGCCGGTTCGATCTCCGTTTCGGCAAAGGGCTTGACGCTCAAATTAAAGACCAGTTTTTTCTCGCTTAAATTCGCTATGGCGAAAACAGCGCCCCCGTCATGCTCGGCGTCGTAAAGGCGGCCTGGGACCACATTCGATAAAACCGCTTTCAACGGCGTCAGTTTCATGGCCCAGGCCGTCCTGTTTTTAATCCCGTTGACATGACGGTTCAAGTCCTCGGGCGACAAACGGCTCTTGGCGATCTCAAAGCGCAGGCTGCCCATCAGTCCCAATTGGATTCCGGCGCCGATGGTGCGAGACCAAAAATTCACTTGAAACTTTTTCCCTAACAGGCGTTCATCGTCTGGTATCGTTAAAAATACATTAGTCCCTTTCTCTTCGCCGGCTTTAATTTCAAATTCGTTTTTTTCAAGCCTGACCCATGAAATGTCGGGGATCGGCTCGAACTCCGGCCTGCTCTGAAATTGAGGCTTTTGCGCGTCAATTCTTACCGTGACTTTTTCGCCGCTTTTGTTGATAACGGCCAAAGGCATGCCCACGGCTTCCTGCACATTGTAAGTCACGCCGGGCTGTAAATTGTCAATAGTAACTACGGAAAACCTGCTGGCCAGCCCCGCGCCCCAGAGGGGCGCGGTATGTAGAATGTAGAATGTAGAATGTAGGAAAATCAAAAAAA
This sequence comes from Elusimicrobiota bacterium, assembly GCA_016209025.1. GTDB lineage: Bacteria > Elusimicrobiota > Elusimicrobia > JACQPE01 > JACQPE01 > JACQWW01. Next base: position 8,694 of record JACQWW010000069.1, read on the forward strand.
AGAAAACCTTTTTTATCCTATATTCAACATTC
>JACQWW010000070.1 GCA_016209025.1 Elusimicrobiota bacterium
AAACCCGCCGCGACGGCACCGCAGCCGGCTGCGCCATCTCCCAAACCCGCCGCGACATCACCGCAGCCGGCCGCCACACCACCAATTTCCGCTGGCACAACACTGGTTTGGTCAACAAACCACTGGCACAGGGTGAATACCCGATCGAATTTCTCTACCGCGAGGTCTTGTCCCAGGACCATCTATTAGAGGCGTTGTCTTTCTTCCTTATTCGGGCGCCCAAGCGCGAAGCCGCCGAAGACAAACCGGAACGCCCAGCCTTTACCATTTTCCCGCGCTACCATCAAAGCCGCATGGTCCGCAAGGTAGCCGACGATACGGCGGCGCATTTTACCCACACCGGCGACATTGGCCGAAAATATCTTATTGACCATTCTGCCGGCAGCGGCAAAACCCTTTCCATCTGCTGGCTGGCTGATCGGCTCCATAGCTTGTTTAAGCCCAATACCAACGATAAGCTTGTGGACATCACCTTTATTTTGACCGACCGAAAATCCCTTGACACGAACATCCGGGAGGATATGGAAAAATTTACCCACCTAAAAGACGTTGTCGGCATAGCCAAAAAAGCCGAAGACTTGCCGCGCTTTTTTGCCGAGCGCAAACCGATCATCGTCACGACCCAGCAGAAGTTCGCCTGGGTTCTTGAGGAAATAGAAAAAAATGATGAATTGAAAAAATTACGGGTGGCATTCCTGATTGACGAAGCCCACCGGTCCCAGGAAGGCCAAATGGGGGTGGCGATCCGCATCCCCTTCCGCAAACCTGACGATCCGGACGCGCAAGATGCCGCTGATGACGGCCAGGATGACGAGGAGAAAATCGCCAAAATTATCCGCGAGCATGACCGAAACCAGCTTTTTGCCGCCTTCACCGCCACGCCGGCCCCCGCTACTCTCACTTTATTCGGCGCGCCATTTGATACCTACGCTGAAGCCGAGGCCATTGCCGAGGGCTATATCGTGGATGTGGCGGCAAGCATCATTTCCTATAAGACGCTTTATAACCTGCATTGTCCGGTCGTGCCCAAACCGGAAGAGGAAAAGCTCTACCCAAAAGGCGTGGTGGCCAAGGCTCTTAAAAATGTTGCTTTTAACGATGACGAGCTTATTCAGTACAAGGCCGAGGTGATGCTCCGAATCTTTGAGGAAAAGGTGAAGCCGCTTATTGGCGGACGCGCCAAAGCGATGATTGTTGCAACTTCGCGGGTAGCGGGGTTGCGCTATTTCAACATCATCAAAGAAAAGCTCAAAGAGCGCGGGGCGGCTTACAAGGCGCTATACGCCTTTTCTGATTTTGTCCATCCAGAATCAAACAAGGCATTCAGCGAACATGCGGTCAATGAACTAAGGGATGGCGAGTTGATCGAGGACCGTTTCGAGGGCGATGATTACCGGCTTATGATTGTGGCCAATAAGTTTCAGACCGGCTTTGACCAGCCATTGCTCGCCGGCATGTTTCTTGACAAGCCTGTCATGGACCGCAACGCGGTGCAGACTGTATCGCGGTTAAACCGCTCTCACGAAGGCAAGAAGGATGTTGTGGTGGTTGATTTCACCAACAATGCCGATCTCATTCTAAAAGCCTTCCAAAAATACCGGAAAGGCACGCCGTTTGTGCCTGTTGAGCCGGACAAAGACCTGCTCCCGAAGCTTTATGCTGAGATTCTGGCCGCGGCTGTTTTCACGCAGAAGGATGCCGGGAATTTTGCCGAACTCCTTACAAAGGGCACTGACGCCCAGGTCCAATTTGCCGTCAATGGCTTACGCGTTCGTTTTCAGGCCAAACTACCGTCGTCGGAGGACCGCAAGGCGTTCGTATATCTGCTCGCCAGATTCGTTAAGAGTTTCCATTTTCTCACCTGTTTTTTCACATATCCCGAGGAGATGCGCGAATTTGCCGCATTCGCCGAGTATGCCGGGCCTCAGCTTATTAAGCAAGGAACCGTTTCCGAGTTGATGAAGCAAATCCGCCAGACCCAGGTTATCAAAGCGGCGGTTGAATACAAAGGCGAAGTCCGAAGCGCCGATGGAACAGTAAAACTTATGCTCGGCAAGAAAGGGGCTGGGCCGCCGCCTCGCAAGGTTTCTGTTCAAGATGTAATCGCCGAGATACGGGTCAAACACGATATAAGCGACGAAGAAGCTTTGTATATCAAGCAGGTCACAGAGAAAAAAATCGCCGACCCTGTCATCCACAGCACTGTCGAGGCCCATCGCGATGACTATGTTTATCTTGAAGGCGCGTATCTGGGTCAGGTAAACAGCGATATTCAGGGCACTTACAACGAGCTGGCGCGCTACGAGGAACTGGCTGATCCGAAATACACCGACATTGGCGGCATTTTCGATATCATGGCCGTGACGGTAATTCAGAACCACTTGGCCATTGCCCCATACTGACATGAAAAAAGGAATCAAGGATATTCCCAAGCAAGACCGGCCCCGCGAAAAACTGCTCCGCCTGGGCGCCGCGGCCTTGAGCGATCAGGAACTCTTGGCCGTGCTCCTTGGCAAAGGCACCGCAGAGATGGGCGTTATGGCTTTGGCCGGAAAGCTGGCTCGAGTGATTGATGAAAAGGGGCTCAAAGTCGCGGTTGAGGACCTGACCGGTTTAAACGGCGTGGGCGACGCAAAAGCGACTTTAATCCTCGCGGCCATCGAGTTTGCCAGACGCCGCATCAAGCCCGATGGGGCTAAGATCAAGACTCCTTCGGATATCCTGGCGCATGTCCAGCATTACGCCGACCGAAAGCAGGAACATTTTCTTTGCGCGAGCATCAATGGCGCAAACGAAATTCTGAATGTCCGGGTTATTTCCATCGGCCTCATTGACCGTTCCCCGGCCCATCCCCGCGAGGTTTTCGCCGACGCCCTGTCTGACCGCGCCTCGGCGGTCATCGTTGCCCATAATCACCCCACCGGCGAACTTGAGCCGTCGCCCGCGGACATCGAAATTACCGCCCAATTAAAAGCAGCCGGCGCGGTTGTCGGCATTGCCCTGCTCGATCACATCATCTTCAATCGGAGCGGCTATTTCAGCTTCCTCGAGGCTGGCCGGCTTTAAATGGTGAGGCGATCAGATAAAAGCAATCAGTTTATTATTGATGTCGTGTTAATTTTCATAATATTAAAAGAATTGCATAACCGAAGGAGGGTTGTAAGAGTATGAAGAAAGCACCATCTATACAGCGGCTATCGGTAATTGTTCCTGAAAATCCATTTGCGCCGCATGAACTTCAAAACAAGCTTCCTTGCCTATGTGCGCTTGACGTTGCCAAGCTTATGGAATGGTGGCCTGGGACACCACATTCTCCGCATCGTGATGCCGAGAAAGTAAAGGCGATTCAGCGCGCCCTAGATTGGAAACGTGTTGCGGCAATTGCCGCCTATTTGCTTCAGGAGGAAATTCTTGATGTACCCGATCGTCTAAACAAATACTTTAAGAATATTTATGAGCCGAAAAAACATGAACCGGGGCGCGAGTGGCCCCCTAAGGTGAGTAAGATAATCGTATTTCAACGCAGCGAGTTCCCCACGTTTTCCAATGTATTACTCCACGTAAATGGTGCAAAGATCGAGGAAATTAAAAATGAACCTGGCGTGGCAAAACTTATTTTTGACGAGAACGATAACCGGTTGAATTTTTCGGTGATTGACGGGCAGCACCGAATCAATGGGGCATACTTCGCCACCTGCATTCGTCGTGAAAATGACCCCAGAGCCCGGTGGGAGATTCCCGCGGAAGTATTTTTGGATTTGGACCCGATTGACAGCGCGCCGCGCAAACAGGCGCAAATATTTATTGACGTCAATTTTTACCAAAAAAAGGTTGACCGTTCCCTCGTAGCCGACTTGTTTCCAACTGCGCGGGGACAACGTGAGGCTATTGATCAGAAAGAACGCGCTCAAGACATAGGTCGTAAATTGATGCTAGAAACAGGTCCCCTTGTGGGAATGATTCAAATCCCCGGCATCCGTTACGGTGTCAAGGATGTTATCACGCTTTCTACTCTCAACGGGGCAATTGAAGATGTGCTTGACACAATGGAAAAGAATGGAATCCCTGGTTTGGAAATGCAAACAGAATTTTTGTCGCAGTGTCTTACGGCTTGGCTGGAAGCATCGGGCAGGTTTGAGAGCAAAAAACGCTCGAAGGATATCGAACTTAGTCCGCAAAATGTCGCCTATCAAGGACGCATCCTTGTTTCTGTGATTGCCTTGATTCCAGCTATGCTGTGGAAAATTATTGAAGAGAAGGTTCCTTTTGTCTCGGACAGGGCATTGACAATGTTGACAGGATGGTTGAGAGACATAATCGGCCGTGCCGGTTTGATTGAAGACGATGGCACATTCATCAGTAAGGACAAATTCAAGGAACGTGGTTATCTTGGCAGCGGCGGCATTGGACGCTTTCGCAACTCATTATGGGCAACAGTAGTGGGCAAGCACAAGATCGAAAAAAATAAGCTTGAGGAAGTGTCCGCGCTTGCCGAGCAAAACCGTCAAATGGTGTTTTCTAAACTCAGAAAATAATCGGATATGTCAATAGATATGACCGGTCAACAAATCGAAGCGATGTTTAGCGGACTTCATAAGCGAAGTGCCGCGAAAGCGTTCCCGGAGCCCGGCGCTCTCTCGAATTCCCTAAATGCCATTGTTGAACGGGTCACAGGTAAAACCAGCACAATTAAAATTGAAGCTGTAACAATTGGTTTCTTCGCAACAGCAGCGGTTGAGATGTGGCATCGGGCTGTGCATAGTTTTCTAATCTCCGCTTCGTTGACGAAAGCAAGCCCAATATGGGCATCGGTTTCGGGTTATTACTCTAGCCATTATTCAATCCGCGCCTTCGCGCACCTGTTTGGATATTTTCATTTGCAAAAAAAGCATCGCGTTATTCGAGTAGAAGTTCAGCGCGGACAATATGTTTGTCACATCCTAAAAAAGGAGGGGTCGGATAAAGAACACAAGTTTTATTGGAAGATTGTCAAAAATCATAACAGATTCGCAACCGACCCATTTTTTACAAGGAATGAGGAAGGAAAACCACCTTCTGACAGCGGCCATCGGAGCAAGGCGAATTACCTCGATCACATTAATCAGTTCCCGGCGTTTCATGCATTAGACGAATCGTATCTGAAAGAACACATTGAGAAAATAGCCGGGGTTGAACTGTCAGATGCCCCAATACCAAGGACTGAATCATACCCTGACACTGAAAATGTACAGCTAGTGGCCTATCATCGTATAGTCAGATTTCGCAAGTTTGTTGACGAGGTATTGGGTGGCTCGAATCGTTTTTGGAATACCCAACGCAAGCCAGGGTGGTGTGTAAATTTTCTCAATTTTCAAACTATTGAACCGAAGTACGCAAGTGCGTATAAAGAATTTCCATGAAATACATGGGCTCAAAACAATGGATGTTGCAAAACGGACTTGGCACGTTGCTGTGTGCCGAATGTGAGAATGCCGAGCGCTTTGTGGACCTTTTCGCCGGATCCGGAGCAGTGGCGTGTTTTGTGGCCAAACAAGTAGGGTTACCGGTTATGGCTTCTGACTTGCAGGAGTTTTCCGTTATTCTTACGGAAGCGATTATTGCTCGCGACAAACCATTAGACGCGGATCAGATTTGGAGGTATTGGTCAAAATATGCGTTAAAATTACTCCCCACGAAAAGTATGCCCAATGGAGGTAAATTTACACAAGCAGACGTAGAGGGTTGCAGGGTATGGAGCAATCGTCAGGAGTCGTGGCCTGTTACTCGTGCTTATGGAGGATATTATTTTAGTCCAAAGCAAACCATCTGGATTGATGCTCTTCGACGGAGTATCCCGAAAGAAGAACCATCTCGCACTGTCGCGTTAGCGGCCTTGATTAATGCGGCAAGTCGTTGCGCTGCTTCTCCGGGGCACACGGCTCAACCTTTCCAACCCACTCGAACGGGTAAGCGATTTCTAAAAGAGGCGTGGGCCAAGGATATCCCAAAAAGCACTTACCAGGCGCTTGAAATCATAGCTCCTCAGTTTGCCATTAATAAAGGAATCGCCTTGGTAGCCGATGCTATTACTACGGCAAAAAAACTCAGGTCGGGGGATGTGGCCTTTATGGACCCGCCGTATTCCGGTGTTCAATATAGCCGTTTCTATCACGTCCTAGAAACTATTGCCAAAGGGGAGTCTGGCGATGTATCGGGGGCTGGAAGATATCCGGTCCGGAGTTTACGTCCCCAGTCAAAATTCAGCCTCAAAACAAGTTCGCTCGACGCTTTGCAGCAACTTTTAAAAACCATTGCCGAAAAAGGCGCCAAGGCAATTTTGACCTTCCCTGATCACGATTGCTCAAACGGACTTTCCGGCGAACTTATCCGAACGACAGCTAAGGAATTTTTCCGGGTGACAATCAAGACGGTTGATAGGAAATTTAGCACACTTGGCGGAAATGCCAAACTTGCCAAAATCGGCAAAGGGCGCGAGGCCAGACAAATGGCCAAGGAATTGATCCTTACACTTACGCCACGTTAGGAACACAAGAACATAAGGAACGCTGTTTAAAGATTTAAAATTCCAAATTTGAAAGACATGGGGTCAGGTCTTCATTTGTCATTTGTTGGCAAGAACTAAATGGCGGCCACAGTTTGTTGTAACAAATGACAAATGAAGACCTGACCCCTTCCCGCATGACGAATGAAGACCTGACCCCATCCCCCTTGCCCCCGCACCCGAAAATTTGGACTTGGCGCGCGGCGCCGCCTATGTGTTAGAATCACAAAGCGGCAGATCAAGGGAAATTTAAAAAATTTTGCCCCCATAGACTAGTGGTTAGGTCACGGCCCTTTCAAGGCCGTAGGGCCGGTTCGAATCCGGCTGGGGGCGCAGATTTTTATAGGATGAATTATCTGTATGCCTACATCTAAAATCGTTTCAGGCTGTCCCTATGGCATTGAAGCGCGGATGGTGACGGTCGAGGTTGATTTACGAAAACGCGGAATCCCGGGCTTTATCCTGGTCGGACTTCCCGATCAATCCACCAAAGAGGCCAGAACGCGCGTCTTAGCCTCCATCCGCAACTGCGGCATCAATTTTCCCGCGGCCAAAGTAACGGTCAATCTGGCCCCGGCTGATTTTAAAAAAGAAGGCCCGGAGCTCGATCTGCCTATTGCCTGCGGCATTCTGGCCCAAGATGACGCTATTGAACGAAAGCGCGCCGAGACGGTTTTCGCCGGATACCTTTTCGCCGGTGAGCTGGGTTTAGACGGCTCGCTAAGGCGCGTGCGCGGCGCCCTGTCCCTGGCCTCCTTGGCCAAGGAAAAAGGTTTCAAAGGAATCGTCATTCCCGGTGATAACAAGGAAGAGGCGGCTCTTATTGAAGGCATTGACATTATCGCCTGTTCCAGCCTGATGGAGGTAATCAGATGGATAAGCGGCCATCAGGGTATCGCGCCCTACCGGCCGGAGCCGGAATTCTGGCAGCATTTTTTAATGAACGGCGGCCGCCGTCCGCCGCCTGTTGATTTTTCCGATATTCAGGGAAACGCCTTGGCTAAAAAGGCGCTGGAAATCTCAGCGGCCGGCGGCCACCATGTCCTTCTCATCGGCCCGCCGGGCGTCGGCAAGACGCTCTTGGCCAGGGCCTATCAAGGCATCCTTCCGCCTTTAACCATCGCCGAGGCGATAGAGCTGACGAAAATTTATTCCTTAAGCGGTTATTTGGACGGCCGCGCCCCCATTGTTGTGGAGCGGCCTTTCCGCAGTCCGCATCATACGGCTTCCGACATTGCCATAATCGGAGGCGGCAGTCAGGCCGGCCCGGGAGAAGCGAGCCTGTCCCACCGCGGCGTCTTGTTTTTAGATGAGATGGGCGAATTTCACCAGGATGTTCTCGAGGCCTTGCGCCAGCCCCTGGAAGACGGCGAAGTCAACATCTCGCGCGCCGCCTCAAAATTCCGTTATCCGGCCAGATTCCAGCTGATCGGAGCGACCAACCCTTGCCCCTGCGGCTGGCTCGGTTCGCCGGAAAGAGAATGTCATTGCTCGGCCGGCCAGGTCTTTCGTTACCGGCGCAAGTTTTCAGGCCCCATTTTGGACAGGATAGACATTCAGACGGAAGTAACGGCCGGCGAATTCCGCGAAGCGATCGCCCGGCGCTCCGGCGCGGCCCAGGAATCATCAGCCGCGGTCAAGGATCGCGTCGTAAAAGCAAGGCAGATTCAAGCTCAACGGTTTTGCGGCCGGGACATCGGCTTGAATTCGGAAATGACGATAAAAGATCTGAAAATTTTTTGCAAAATTTCCCAAGCCGAGGAAAAATTTTTGGAAGACATCATGAAGCGCCACGGACTTTCTCCAAGGGCTTATCACCGGATTTTAAAGGTCAGCCGGACGATCGCCGATCTAAACGCCAGAGACACGATCTCAAGAGAAGACATCGCTCTGGCCGTAAATATGAGGTCTTTGGACAGGCAGCCGGAATTTTAAAAAAGTTAATAAGTTGATAAGCTGATAAGACGATTAAGTCGAGAGGAGGGGAATATATGAAAAGTCTCGCAAGTCTTTTGTGCATTTTTAACTTTGCCGGTATTTACGCTATCAGCGCCGGCGCCGAAGAGCAGGCCGAGCCGCAGCGCTATGTCGTAGTTAAAGGGGATACCCTATGGAGCATATCGCAGCTCTTTTATAAAAGCGGGTTTGCCTGGCCGAAAATACATGAGTCCAATAAGACAGCGGTTAAAAACCCCGATCTGATTTATCCTCAGCAGGCTCTTATTCTACCCGGCGTTTCTGCCGTGGAAAATCATCCGTCCGGCGCGGACAAACCAGCGGTTGACCCTCAACCCGATCAAAGCGCAGGTAAGGAACCGGACCCGGCCCCGGCGGAGCCGCCGGCGCAAGCGGCCCAAAGCGAAGCTGATGAGCAAATGCCGGATCTGGCTGCGGCGGCAACGGCAGCTGCGGCGGCAACGGCGCCGGCGCCCCAAGAGCCTCAAAAAGCCGAAGAAGCGACAAAGGCCGCCCCTCACAAAATCGAACCTTCGGCCATGGAATACAGCGATTATGACGGCAAAATAATTTCCAGCCGCGACATCAACAAAATGATGCTGACCCAGGGCGATCAGGTCACCATCAGCCTCGGCTCCAAGGACGGCTTGATTCAAGGCGATGTCCTGCGCCTGGTGCGCAAGAAAAAAAAGGTCTATGACCGCAAGGCCAAAAAAAGGTATTGGATTTTTCAGGATCTGGGAAAGCTTAAGGTCACTTCGGAAATTTATGAAAACCGGTCGGAATGCGAAATCATCTTTTCTCATGGAGACGTATCAATCGGCGACGGCGTTTTGCGCACAATCCAAGCTCAAGACAATTGACCAAATAAGCAATGCGGGCGTTTCTTTTCTGTGTTTTGCTGATTATTTTCGGGCTTCATCAAGGCTATCAATGGTTTAAATCCCCAAAATATACCGCCTTCCTTGAGCGCAATAAAAAAAAATCATGGACTTCCCAAACTCTTCTCTACAGCGGCCTTTATTGGACGACGCTCGAAGAGTGGGGCAAGGCTTTCCAGTTTTTCGACCGGTGCGGCCAGGATGATTTCAAAAAATCCGTGGAAAGGCCCCTGTGCCTTTATTACAAAGCGCGCGCCTTGGACGAACTTAAGCGCTTTCCCGAGGCCATGTCCGGCTATTTTTCTTTTCTGGAGGAATTTCCGAATCATCCCAAAGCTTCCCTTGCCCGCAACCGCCTGGATAATTTAAAAACGGAGCATTAATTTGACAATGCCTTCTTGCAAAATCAGCGTTGACAGCCGCGAGCGCCAGGCCCGCTTTCTTCTTCACCAATGCGGCCTTAGATCCGCCTGCTTGAGACGGCTTCTGGCCGTCTTCGGCGCGGCCCAGGAAGCCCTGGCCGGCTTTCAAATTAGCTTGGCTAAACGTTTGAAGTTAAGCGAGGCCGACGCCAGGGCGCTCCTTAGACTGGCCGGCGATCATAAAAAACAGGATCATCTGCAAAGCCTTTATGAACAAGCCGTAAAACAGGGAAAAAAATTTTTATTGGAAGAAGAGTTCCGTGGTTCGCTCACCGGCCTTGCCGAAGAAGACCTTCCTTTCGCTTTGTGGACGGACGGTTCGATCGGCTTGGAAACGCTCAAACAGCCTGCTATAGCCGTAGTGGGGACACGCCGGGCCGGATCTTACGGACTGGCCGTGGCGGAAAAACTCGGCAGTTATCTGGCCAAAGCCGGGGCCGCGGTCGTCAGCGGACTGGCCTACGGCATTGATGCCGCGGCCCACCGCGCCGCTTTAACAGCTCAAGGAACGACCATCGCCGTTATCGGCGCGGGCCTCGATGTTTTCTATCCGCCGGCTCACCGCCGTCTTCAGGAAAACGACATCCCGGCAAACGGACTGGTGATTTCCGAATTTCCCTTGACCAGCCCTCCTTTGGCCCATCATTTCCCGCAGCGAAACCGCCTGATCGCCGCCATATCATCGGCCGTGGTCGTGATCGAGGGGGACTTAACCAGCGGCGCTTTGATCACCGCCCGGCTGGCGGCATCGGCCGGCAAAGACGTTTATGCCGTGCCCGGCAGTATTTTTTCCCCCTTAAGCCGCGGCCCCAACATGCTGCTGCGCGAGGGAGCCGTCCCCTTGACGGCGCTCGATGACCTGGCCGAGGCCCTGCCCGATCTCAAGCGCCCGGCGGCCGGATACAGGGCCGTTCAAAAGTCATTTCCTAAAGGAAATTATGACGGCGGTGAAGATAATCCGGCTTATCAAAAAATCTTAACCGAGCTCTCCGGCGAGGCGGTCGGCCTTGACGCGCTTTTGGAAAAAACCGGCCTCGGCCTTGAGGCGGCCAATCAAGCTCTTCTTGAGCTGGAAATTCAAGGCCGGCTGCGCCAAGGGCCTTTGGGTTATATACACACTTAACCATGACCAAGAAGAAGCCATCGCCTTTAAAACGACCGACGACCGACGATCAACGACCGGCGCTTTCAACCGGCCAATCCCTTGTCATCGTCGAATCGCCGACTAAAGAAAAAACCATCGCCGGCTTCCTGGACAAGGGTTTTTTAGTCAAAAGCTGCATGGGCCACATCCGCGATCTGCCGCAAAAAGAATTCGGCATTGACCTGAAACATGATTTCGCCCCCCAGTATGTCGTCATTGCCGGCAAAGACAAAATCTTGAACCTTTTGAAAAGTCTCGCCAAAAAATCCGCCAGGATCATTCTGGCCACCGACTACGACCGCGAAGGCGAGGCGATTGCCTGGCATTTGATCGAAACTTTGAAGCCGCCGCCGGAAAAAATTTCAAGGGTTGTTTTTCATGAGATCACCAAGGAAGCGATAATTGAGGCCATGAAAACCCCCCGGAGTCTTGACGAGAAGCTCGTTTCCGCCCAACAGGCGCGCCGCGTTTTGGACCGCATCGTGGGCTATAAACTTTCGCCGCTTTTATGGAAAAAGGTGCGCCAAGGACTTTCGGCCGGCCGGGTGCAATCAGTGGCCGCCCGGCTGGTCATCGAGCGCGAAGCCGAAATCAAGGCGTTTACCATCGAGAATTATTGGACGATTCGCGGTCTTTTTCAAAAAACCGGCGGCTCAGAAGAGCCGGTCGCGGCCCCTTTTAGCGCCGAACTGATCCGCTATCAAGACCGCGACGTCGAGGAAACGCAAATCCACCGTCTTTTCGCCCAAACCTATAAGGTGCAGACAACTATTTTCAAGGACGCCCAAAAAGCCGCTGAATTGGCCGAAGCGCTTAGATCAAGACGCTATCAAGTGTCGGGCGTCGAGGAATCCAACCGCAGAAGATATCCCCCACCGCCTTTTATCACCTCAACCTTGACTCAATCCGCTTCGCAGGCCTTGAGTTTTCCCGCGCAAATGACCATGCGCCTGGCCCAAAACCTTTATGAGATCGGTCTCATCACTTACATGCGCACCGACTCGGTCCAGGTGGCGCAATCGGCCCGGGACCAAGCGCGGCAATTCATCGAAAAAGAATTCGGCGGCAAATATCTGGCAGCGGCGCCGCGCTTATACCGGACAAAAGTCAAAGGGGCCCAGGAAGCCCATGAAGCCATCCGGCCGACATCCGTCGTTAAAACCCCCGAGGCCCTGCGCCCCCTTCTCAAAACGGAAGAGGCGTCCCTCTATGACCTGATTTGGAGACGTTTTATGGCCGGTCAAATGGCCGAGGCCGTCTATCATGTGATGGCCGTGACGATTGAGGCCGCCCCGCTCCGCAGCGCTTCGGGGACGGAGTTACGGCCAGAGGCCGCGGCCGCCGGGCCCGGCGAAACGGCAATATTGCGCGCTTCGGGACGACGCCTCGTGTTTGAAGGTTTTTTGAAGCTTTATAGGGAAGAGACGGAACCGGAAAACGAAAGCCAGGCCGAGGCGCTGCCCGCGCTCAAAGCCGGCGATCCTCTCGATCTTGCAGCGGGCGGCAAAGGGGTCGTAGCGGCGTCCCATCAAACCCCGCCGCCGCCGCGCTACAACGAAGCCAGCCTCATTAGAACGCTCGAAGAGCACGGCATCGGAAGGCCGTCAACTTATGCGCCGATCATCCAAACAATCGTGGATCGAGGCTACGCTTTTTTGAAAGAAAGAAGGTTTTATCCGTCCGAAATCGGCATTGTGGTCACGCAAATGCTTAAGCTTCATTTTCCCGAAATCGTCAGCCTTTCCTTTACCGCCAAAATGGAAAAAGGCCTCGATCAGATCGCCGAAGGCAAAAACCGCTGGCAGGGCATCGTCAAAGAATTCTACACGCCTTTTATTTCGAAAGTTGAAAAAGCTCAAAATCAAATCACCCGGGTGACCATGGAACCTAAAGATTCCGGACAAAAATGTTCCACCTGTGGCGGGCGCCTCTTCGTCAAAGAAAGCCGCTTCGGCCAATATCTGTTGTGCGAAAACAATCCTAAAACCTGCCGCATGAAAATACCTCTTGACGCCCAGGGCAATCCTATTATCCCTGAAACCACAAACGAACCTTGCCCGAAATGCGGCAAAACCATGCTGAAAAAACGCGGCATTAAAGGCTTGTTTTACCTGGCTTGCCCGGATTATCCAGCCTGCAAAACCTCTTTCAGCCTGGACAAAAAGGGCAATAAAATCATCAGACAGCCGCCCCAAGCCACTGATTTCAAATGCGAAAAATGCGGCCAGCCTCTTTTGAAACGCTTCGGCAGGCACGGCCCTTTTCTTGCCTGTTCGGCATTTCCAAAATGCCGGTTTACAAAGTCGCTGCCCCCGCCGGTGAGCTGATCAGGTCGTAGGATGTAGGATGCTAATTTTATGAACGAAATCGAGCGCTCCGTTCAATCGTTTATTCTGCACCTTAAAACCAGACGGCATCTTGCCGTCAATACCTTGGAATCCTACCGGAGCGACCTGAAGGATTTCGCCCAATTCGGCGCAAGCCGCGGAGTTACCCGGCCGCAAAGCGTCACCCGCCAGCTCCTGCGCGGTTACTTTGCCGGCCATCTAAACAAGTTAACGAGTTTGCGAGTTAACGAGTTTGAGAGTTCCACAAACTCGGAAACTCGGAAACTCGGAAACCCCCAAAGCTGCAAACCGGGAAACTTTAAAAAGCTCCAACGCCGACGCAAAGCAATGGTCCGCGGCAACGCTGGCCAGGCGGGCCGCCAGTCTCAGGGGATGGCTGGGTTTTCTCGAAGACGAACCGTCGGTCGCCGGCGCGGCAGGGCCCGAACTGGTCAATTTCGGCCGGCACATAAAACAGCGCCGGAATCTGCCCAGGGCCTTGTCCTTGGAACAAATCGAAAAACTCCTTGACTACGCCAAAAAACAGGCCAAAGCCGCAATCATTAAATCAAAGCTTGCCGCCCTGCGTGACTGGGCTGCCATAGAAGTTCTTTACTCTTCCGGTCTGCGCATCAGCGAGCTGACGAATCTTAGCCGATTTAATTTTAATTTTGAAGCGGCGACACTTAGAATCATGGGCAAAGGATCCAAGGAAAGAATGGTTCCGGTCGGACAAAAAGCCATCGAAGCCGTCAATAGTTATCTGCAAGCAAAAAACCGGCCCGACTGTTTTTATCTTTTCAGCAACAGCCGCGGCAAGCCGCTGAGCCGCGTTATCATGGAAAGGCGCGTAAGCCGTTTGGGCCGCCTGGCGCTCGACATAAGAATCACCCCGCATCAACTGCGCCATTCTTTTGCCACCCACTTGCTGACAGCCGGTCTCGATTTAAAAAGCCTCCAAGAAATGCTGGGGCACCGCTCCCTGGAAGCGACCCAGATATACACGGCGCTCACCACGCAAAATCTTCAAAAGGTTTATGCGCGCACGCATCCCAGGGCATAAATTTTATGCATGATAAAATCGAACTTCTTGTCGAGGAAACCGGCGCTTCGCCGCAGGAGGCCGAGCTGGCCATGGGGCTGGCGAATTTCGACGTTGAGGAGGCCATGAAAATCCTTCACGGCCGCATGAAGGATGTTTTTGTGATCAAGGCAAAATTTCTCTGCCGCCATCCTGAAATGTACGGGCTTATGCTTTTTATCGCCAATGTCGCCGCTTATTCCTCAAACAGCTCTTTCAGGCTCAGATTCGTCTTCAGCGGCAATCCCCATCTTTACGAAACCGATCTTAATTTGCACTGGTATGAATTCGAAAAAGAAATATACCGCGCCAGGCTTTCCGAATGGTGCCACATGGGCACAAGCCAAACAATTGAAAAGGATTGGGAAACGAAAATTTCGGACGAGCCCCGCCGCTTGGCGCTCCTTAAAGAATCCATCGTAACCGACGGCCAGGAAACGCTCAATATCTGGCTGCAGGAACTGGTGGCCTCGTCGCATTATTGGCGGATTCCTCCGAAATTCAATTACAAGGCCGAGGTTTTGAGCGTGCGCGAATTCCAACAGACGCCAGCCGCAGATATTGAAAAAGCGTCCCCGGCCGGGATCAGTCCGCCTTCGGAATTTCAAAAAACCAAAACAGCGGCCACGGCCCCGGTCTCTGACCGCACCTGGGCGGGGCCTCCGGCCGGCAAAACAGGTGCTGGCCATAACTCCGTCGCCGAAGCTCAGCGGAGCGGGGAGGAAATTTTTTTAAATCTCAGGATAGCGCTTGAAACAGCCCCGAATCTGCCCCATGCCGAACCTGGGCTTTCCCATCCCATCCAATTGCGCGTCGGCGATCTTAAACCCGGAGACATTGTCCAGACTTATGTCCTTGAAACAAGAGACGCCGGCATGTATTTGGCTGAGGTTTTCGGCGGTTATTCCAACTATGGACTTCTTCCCATCGCCGTGCCCATCGAGTCGGTTTGGCGCGAAGGGGATCTTATCAAGGTCCGGGTGCGCTTTGGTTACGCGGTCACCGGCGAAGGCGTGTTCCCGCCGGAACTGCGCGTCTATGCCGCGCGCAA